>CAZTIJ010000329.1:0-2338 GCA_964613365.1 uncultured Clostridiaceae bacterium
GAAAATTTGGAAGGATGAAGAAAAAACAACAAAAACGACAAATAAGGGCCGCCCATGGGATGCCTGGAGACATCATCTGAAAAGCACTTTGGCTCTCGGGCTGATTGCAGCCTTTTTCGTAAACTTTGGGAAATCCAACTTCACCGGAATTTACGGGTATTACGCCCTGGAGCGTTTCGGATTCGGCCCTCAGCAGGTAGGGGGCGTGTTAATGGCCATGAGCTTTATGTATGCCCTGGCTCAGGGTGTATTTGTTGCACCGTTGACAAAAGTCTTTCAGGAAAAAACCTTAATTAACGGGATTTTTCTTGGGATCGCCCTGGGTTTTTTCCTGGTGATCCTCTCAGCACGAGCCCAACATATGATCCTGGCCATGGGAGTTTTAATGTTTATGCTGGCCCTGTTAAAGCCGGTGTCCCTAACCTATATCGCCAATCGAGCTGAGGGGAGAGAAGGAGCGGTTATGGGAATTGCCGAATCCTTTATGAGTATGGGCAGGATTATCGGTCCCCTGTGGGCAGGATTTTTCTTTGATCTTGACATTTTTCTTCCTTATTTGTCCGGGGGGCTGATTTTTTTCGGGCTCTTTCTCTTCGGACTGAATAAGCAACCCTTCCATATCGACGGAAAAGAAAAGGAATCGAAGCACTGGAATTGAGAGCCCCGACTTCCGGGGATTTACTCTTCGTGCCCTTTTTGATACAATAGGCTTACAAACAAGGTTAAACGTTTGACCAATAGGTGTGGCACCGGTACAGCCGGTGAAAGGTACCTAGGAACAATGGGAGGGATGGAAATGTTTGATAAAGACAGTGCCTATAAAATACTTACCTCACAACAACTGACCCATGAACAAAAATTGATGCAGCTGGCCAAGACAGGGGAAAACGGTGTGGATGCCCTGGAAATATCGGATGCCATGGAAAAGCATTTTAACAACGGTAGCATCCACGATTTATTTGAAGGGGGCGCCCCTTATCGTCCCCGTTACATTATGCCCGATTACCAAAAGTTTATTCGTCAGGGAAGTGAATTCCTAAAAATCGATCCACCGAAGGATTTGGACGAATTGATTTTCGCCTTGATGACGATCTATCGTCACACCCCTTCAATTACGAATTTTCCCGTGTACCTGGGGAACTTGGATCAATTAATCGAACCCTTTATCGGAGAGCTTTCCGATCAGGAGGTCATTAAGAAACTTACGCTGTTTTTCAATTATCTGGACCGAACCATTACTGACTCTTTCTCTCATGGAAACATCGGACCCAAGGAGAGTCGGGGCGGATATCTGATTTTGGAGGCGGAGAAAGGACTGCAAAATGCAGTGCCGAACTTTACGGTGAAGTACGACCCGGACCAGACCTCGGATCAGTTTATGAAAAAGGCCATTGAGACCTCCCTTGCCTGTTCCAATCCTGCGATTTGTAATCACAGGGCCAACCGGGAAGTCTATGAAGGGGAATACGGAATTTCAAGTTGCTATAACATTCTTCCCGTAAAGGGAGGGGCCTATACCCTAACCCGATTAACGCTGACAAAACTTGCGGAAGTCGCTGACGGTGTGGATAATTTCATGGAGGACTTACTCCCTGAGGTCACGGAACTGATCGGAGAGTACATGGCTCAACGGATCCGATTTATGGTGGAAAAATCCGGATTTTTTGAAAGCAGTTTTCTGGTGAAGGAAGGACTGATTTCGAAGGACCGATTCGTAGGTATGTTTGGGGTAACCGGCCTTGCGGAAGCGGTAAATACCCTGTTAAAAGACCGGGGACTGGTCTATGGAAAGGACCGGGAAGCCGATGAACTGGGAACAAACATCCTGGAACGGGTGAAATCCCTGGTGGATAAATTGGAAGCCCCCCATTCCCCTGTTACAGGAGGGAAGTATGTGCTTCATGCCCAGGTGGGGGTAGATACGGACCTGGGAATTACCTCCGGAGTACGGATCCCTGTAGGGGACGAACCTGAAGATTTTATCGAGCACCTGAGACATTCTTCAAGATACCATAAGTATTTTCCTGCCGGAGTGGGGGACATTTTCCCTATTGCAAACCATGTGGACGGCAACTTGGATTCCCTGTTGGACGTGGTAAAGGGAGCCATGGAGATTGGGGTGCATTACATGTCCTTTTACGCCGCGGATTCAGATTTGGTACGGATCACCGGCTACTTGGTAAAACGCAGCGAGATGGAAAAGTTTGATAATAATCAAGCGGTGCTTCAAAACACTACGCACTTAGGAGCCCCCAGTTATAAGGTCAACAAATTAGCAGAGCGAAAGGTCCGTATGACGGATTAAATAAGGAATGAAATGAGGGATGAACCAAAAGTC
>CAZTIJ010000330.1:0-2334 GCA_964613365.1 uncultured Clostridiaceae bacterium
CGCTTCTTTCCGGTAAAATAAACAGCATTTCCAGATTTTCCTCTTCCCGGCTGATATTTTTCATCATATAGCGAACTTCTATAATTCCCTGTTCCTCGGATTTCATAATAATGGTCACCCATTCCTCCTGTAAGACGACGCCACTGTTTTCATCGAAGACCATTTTCTGATCCGACGGACGAACAGTGGGCGGTCCTGAATTCCCATAAGCAAAAGAAATCGAAGCATTTAAGAGGCTCAGCACCAGGACAAGTTTCAGGATGAAACTTTTAGAACCTTTACACATTGTTTTCCCTCCGATCCATATACAAATCCATGAAAATCATCGGTGCAATGACATTGAAAGCCACGGTTAACAGTGCTACCACCCCCCAGGAGATACTCCCAGAAGTGCTGAGGATTCCCTGGTACAAAGGGGGAAGCTCCACTAAGGTTTTTTCAATCCCCAGGGAGGGTTCCTCCAGCATCCTCCTGGCCATTCGAAGAGGCACATTGGGGCTCAGTACACTTTGAAAGGCAACGGCGGCGGCAAAAATTTGCAGTCCTAACACTACGGGGTAGTGTTTTTTCACAAAGGAAATACTACGATTCACGGAACCCTTGATGGTACCGTCATCGGCTATCATAATGGTATCCCACAGCGCAAACAGCAGGGTGATTAGAAAAATAACCGCCGGCGACCAGTCAATCACTTTTGGGTTTGAGGAGTTTAACAGCTCCAAGGCAAAGGGCAGTAATAGAAAAAATGCGGCGATAAAAATAATCCCTCTTCCCACCAGAATTTTTAAGCCGTAACGTCCCATTCCCTCCAAATAATCCCTCATTGTGACAGTTGATACCTGGTTTCCTTTAACGCTGCTGTTATCACCGTTCTCCCGATAAAACCCGGCCTGCCGCTCCCTATGATGATGGTCTTGATAAACTTTGTGTATCATATAAAGCTTTCCTGCGAGTAAAAATGCTCCGATAAATCCGCCTACGGATATACCGGTCAAATAGGGCGGCGGAGCGCCGGTGGCATAGAAGGGTACATTGCCGGTATCTTGGACTGTTTGATTCATATGGAAGGATACATAGAGCAACGCCATGAAAAAAACCGCATCGATCAGTCCCGTATACAAAAGTACTTTATTGGATCGCAAAATTTTGAGGCTGTCGGTTATGTAAACTAAAATCGTTTTTTGCATAAAATCCCCCCAGGTATGATTGTCAGTTTTTGGTTTCTTACTACATATATTCTATGCCGGGCCTTCGAAACCCTTTTTTATTTCAAAATAATTAACCGTTTTAGAAGATGCCTCGTAGCTGCTTATGAACTGTACAACTATGAAAATCTAAAACTCCCAGCCAAGTAAAGCCCAGCCGATTAAACCCACAAGGAATCCAAACACACCAATCCAGAAAACCACCCCAGCTTTCTTTTTATACCCTCGGCCAAGTAAGGTAAGGCCGATTGCAAAAATAGCAAATAGTATCCCAATCAAAGTTCCCAAGCAAACCCCTCCAATTCCTTTGTCTATCACCCAGTATTACAGTTGATTATTTATTTTCTACTCTGTTATCTTATATATTCCCGAATTTCCGTAAAAATATCTGTATTAGGGCTGAAGAATCAGCCTTAATAGGTGGAAGGGTTCTCAAAGCATAGACTTTCCGGACTGCGATAATAATATTTACAGGCCCCGGGTCTTTTGTTATTATGTATCAGTACGAAGTTCATTCAATACAATACAAGAGAATAAGATCCCATGCTTTACGGTTTTCCATATTCTAATAATAAGGAGCTCATCACCGGTGAAAACAATAAACCCAAAATATACGATTATTATTTTAATCACTACCTTTGTATTAATCGGCCTAGGCGTGTTTTTTCTAGGCACCGCCTTAATCGGCCTATTATTCGGAAGTGTTTTATCGGTTATCTTTTGTGTGAAATCCGGATTTACCCTGAAAGAGTCCTTACACATGATTCTGATGGGGGTGAAAAATGCGAAGGTCATTGTTATGATCATGTCCTTAATCGGCATTTTATCGGCCCTATGGATGGCCGGTGGCACCATGGCAACCCTGATGGACTTTGGATTCCGTCATTTGCTCAGCGTTAACCTGGTACTCTCCGTGTTTCTTATCACCGGGATTTTTTCCCTGATTCTTGGAACCTCAATCGGAACCTTGAGTGTGTTGGGGGTTCCCTTTATGGAAGTCGGAACCGCCTTGGGGATCCCTTCAGGAATTATCGGCGGCGCCCTGGTCTCCGGAATTTACGTAGGGGACCGGATATCACCTATCTCCAGCAGTTTAAATCTCAATGCTTCTATGACCGGTACCCTGGTC
>CAZTIJ010000331.1:0-2315 GCA_964613365.1 uncultured Clostridiaceae bacterium
CCAGCCCGCTGATAAAAGGTCCTTTTTGGTAGGGATGGAGGGCTGGGCCCCGGACTTGGTCACGGCGAAGGCCCCGGCGTGAATTCCATAGGCGATGGATTTTTCCGGGGAGTACCCCAGGCTGCGCCCGGCCACGTAAGCCCCGAGAAAACTGTCACCCGCAGCGGTGGGATCCACCACGGAGACTTTTTTCGCCGGCTGATGATAAACGGCGGTGGGGCTTTTTTCATCCGCTTTGGTATTTTCGCTGTGGCCCTTCCAGTGATCATCGAAAGGATCGGTAGAAGCATCGCCCCTAGTGTGATGGTATCGGTCGGAACAGGGATCCTGCCGGTTGTAATACACCCCTTGGTCTCCGTGGGTCAGGATGATATGGGGGATCTTGGTTTTGGAAAGGGCGGCGACCAGGGCCCTCGGGTCCGGGTCATCCTTAGAGTCGTGCCTTTTTGCTGTGGGCTCTTCAGGATCCGGTGGTGTGTGGGAGCCCCGTTGCGGTTCCTTGGAAGGCCTCGGGGTATCCTGCTGTGCTTTTGTTGGGACTTTGGTGGGTCTCGGTGTGTGTTGCTGCGCCTCTATGGAAACCTGGGGATGCCCGAAATGGTCATCGGTGGCTAAGGGATTTGGCAGGGCGCCGATGGATTTCGCGATCTGTTCCGCCTCCACCTGGTTTACCACTAAGGTGTGGACCTTTTCCAGGGTTTCCTTCGGTAAGGATTTAAACGGCGAGGGGTTCAGGACCACGGGTATACCGTAATCATAGGCGGTATCAATGGTCTGTTGAACAACTTCCAATGGGATTTCCATCTGCAGCACCACCATGGCGGCGTCCCGGTGCTTGTTCATGGCATCCCGTACCCACTGGGGACTCAGTCCGTGGTTGGACCCCGGGTGGACCACAATGGTGTTATCCCCGGTATCGGAGACGGTAATAAAAGCAATGCCGGTGGTAAAATCCTCCCGTCGCTGAATAAAATCCCCGGCTATGGAGGCCTTCGACAGGGCCTGCACAAGTTGGTCCCCGTCCCGATCCTTTCCGAGGCAGCCCACCATCACCGGCCGAACTGCATTCCCTCCCAAACGGGCGATGGCCACGGCCTGGTTCATCCCTTTGCCGCCGTGGACCGTTGAAAAATCATGGGCCGGAAGGGTCTCCCCCTTCCGGGGCAGTCGCTCGGTGGTAAGGACATAATCCATATTCAAGCTTCCCACAACCACTACCTTGTCCGGGGCCTTGGAAGGGGTGTCCTTTTGTGTACGGCAGGTGCCGTGAGCGGAGTTGTTTTTATAGGGATAATCATGATTTTCGCATCTTTCTTTTGGACTGCGTTGTTCAGTCATGGATCACACCTGCCTTTTCAATTCGATGCAGGAGAAAGTCGATAAAAGCCTCTCGATCCAGTTCCATAGCCACATGGACATTGGCCTCTTTTTTCCAGTAATCCGTAAAATCACATACGGTTTCGCCGTCGCAGTAGGTACTGTCGGTTTCCACGGCAACGAAATGGGGGGTAGTGGTGACAAAACCGGAATCAATGACTAGGGATACGGCTAAAGGGTCGTGCATCAGACAACCATAAATCCCCTGGAGGCTATGGTGGCGCTCCATGTAATCGGCGGTCACTTTTTTTACAAAATCCATGATGGGATTCTCTCCGTCCAGCGTCTGAAGATCTTTTCGGGTAAGCAGGGCCTTTTGGGTAACGTCCAAGCCCACCATGGTGATTTTGGCGCCGCAGTTCAGAACCCGGTCCGCCGCTTCGGGATCAATGGCGATGTTGAACTCCGCCCGGGGAGATTCGTTCCCCCGGCCGTCGGCCACCCCTCCCATGAAAATGATTTCCTTTAGCTTCCCTCCAAGATCCGGCCGTTTGATCAAGGCCTTGGCGAAATTGGTTTGGGGAGCGGTCATCACCAGGGTAATCTCCCCCGGGTGTTGATCGATGGACTCGATCATGAAGTCTTCGGCGGCGGTGTTTTTCGGCAGATCCACGGGGATCTCCTGCAGCTGTCCCGCCAGCCCCGTGCTGCCGTGAACCTCGGTAGCATAGCGGACCTTACGGTACAGGGGTGCCGACGCCCCCATATGCACGGGATACACCCCATCCTTTCCGAGCAGTTTTAACACCCGAAGGGTGTTTACGGTGGCCGAGGCCAGGTCAATATTTCCCGACACCGTGGTGATCCCTAGAAGTTCGATTTCCGGCGCCGTGGCGGCGACAATAATGCCAATGGCATCATCCACGCCGGTGTCCACATCCAGCAGGACTTTTTTTCGCCGATGATTTATCATAGGTTGGGTATTCGTCATTGGAAGA
>CAZTIJ010000332.1:0-2289 GCA_964613365.1 uncultured Clostridiaceae bacterium
AACATCCACCACATCAAAACGCATGGTCATCCGGGGCTTCATTCGCTGTTTTTCATAGGCGAGATACTGCTCCGCCACCCGGCGGAGGGTTTGTTGTTTTTTATGGTCCACCGCTTCGAAACCTTTTCCGAATCGGTGGGATTTTCTGCTTTTTACCTCTGCAAATACCAAAAGATCCTCCCGGTTCAGGATCAGATCGATTTCTCCGATTTTGGTACGGTAGTTTCTTGCAAGAACCTGAAACCCCTTGTCCCGTAAATACTCCTCTGCCAAGGCTTCCCCTTCATTGCCGAAGGCTTTTTTACCGCTCCCTTTATCTGCCATGGCCTTCACCTTTCGGCAGCACCATTTTTGTCAGGAAGCTCTTACGGTGAATATCGACGGGACCCAGTTTTTTCAGGGCCTCCCGGTGTATTTTTGTCCCATAACCCTTGTGCTTTTCCAGGCCGTAACCGGGATAGATTGTTGCCAACTCCACCAGCTGTCGGTCCCGGCTTACCTTGGCAACAATGGATGCCGCCGCGATCCCCTGAACTTTCCCGTCTCCCTGGAGAATGCCTTCCTGGGGAAGGGCCGTGTCCAAGGTCTCGGCATCGATCAGTAAATAATCGGGCGCCACTTTTTCCCCGGCGGGGGTGCGCAGGTTCTCAAGGGCAAGAAGCATGGCCTGTTTTGTGGCGTTTTTAATATTGATATCGTCGATCTCCCCGGGGGAAACCTCTCCGATGCCCAGGGCCAGGGCCTCCCGTTGAATCACTTCAAAGAGCTTTTCCCGCTTTTTCGCCGAGAGCTTCTTCGAATCATTGACCCCTTCCAGGACCAACCCCGGAGGTAGAATCACCGCCGCCGCCGTGACCGGCCCGCAAAGGCAGCCCCGGCCCACTTCGTCGATGCAGGCAATTTTTTGGTACCCTTTTTCATAAAGGGTCTGTTCCGTAGACAGTAAGTCCATTGTCATCCCCTCCCGATTCCGTTATTTTTCGGAAATACTTAGGTCCTTCGGTGTTTCCAGGGAAACCCTGGCGATTTTTCCGCTTCGAAACTCATCCAGGAGCACATTGGCCACCCGTAGGTAATCCACTTCATTGCCCCGGAACATGCAGCCTCTTTTTTTCGCAATACTGTCCAGCACCTCCAGGGGAGGAGTGTCTGCGTCCATATCCCTAAGGCCGTAGCGATCAAAAAGGGCCTTTGGGTAAGTCTTTAGCAGCCTTTCCACCAGTTTCAGTCCCAGGGTTTCCCGGTCCATAATTTCGTCCTTGATGGTTCCCACAAAGGCCAGATTCAGGGCCACCCCTTCGTCATCCAGTCTCGGCCAGAGGATTCCCGGGGTGTCCAGCATTTCCAGATCTTTTTGAATCCGTACCCACTGCTTGCCCTTGGTCACTCCCGGTTTGTTACCGGTTTTGGCACTTTTCTTTTTCGCATACTTATTGATCATGGAGGATTTTCCCACATTGGGAATTCCTACGATCATGGCCCGGATCACTTCCCGTTTGATGCCTTTGGCCCGGCGGGCCTCCAGTTTCTCCGAGAGTAGATGCTTGCTTTCGTTTAACAGCTGATTGGCACTGCTGCTGTCCATGGAGTTCATGGGGATTGCGGTGATTCCCCGGTCCTTAAAATACCCAATCCAGTCTTCCGTTACCCTGGGGTCCGCCAAGTCTTTTTTATTGAGAATTACGATTTTCGGCTTCCCCTGAACAATGGGATCAATGTCGGGATTTTTACTGCTTCGGGGGATTCTTGCATCCAACAGCTCCCACACCACGTCCACCAGCTTTAGCTGTTCCTTTAACAGTTCCTTGGTCTTTTTCATATGACCGGGGTACCAGTTGATATTCATACCATCACATCCTTTTATTCAAAACAAAATAAGGGACTGTTTCCAGTCCCTTTGTCTGAGCGCTTATTGTTTTTCTTTGATTCGGTAAGCGGCTTTCCCGATTCGGTTCTTTAAGTAATAAAGTCTCGCCCGTCGTACGCTTCCTCGTTTGATGACTTTTACTTCCGCAACCTTGGGAGAATGTACTGGAAAAGTTCTTTCCATGCTTACACCATAAGCAATTCTTCGAACGGTAAAGGTTTCTTGAATGCCTCCACCTTGTCGCTTGATTACGATCCCTTGAAACGCCTGAATTCTTTCCCGGGTTCCCTCTTTGATTTTTACATCAACACGAACCGTATCTCCCGGGGCAAACTCCGGTACTTCAGACTTTAGTTGTTCCTTGTCGATCATATCGATAATATTCATTGTATTACCTCCTTCCTCACCAGACGTTCTTAAAG
>CAZTIJ010000333.1:0-2276 GCA_964613365.1 uncultured Clostridiaceae bacterium
TTTTCTGTTGTAATGTCATCCTTCCATCCTCCCTCGGTTATCTAAACAGATTCAACGTAAACAGGGCAACGGTCTCGGAATAGGTAATCAACAGCAGTACGGCAATCAACGCTCCGATAAAGGGCCAGACCTCCCGAATGAAATCCTCCAGCTTCACATTGACGATGGTACTTACGGTAAACATCATGGAACCGAAGGGCGGCGTCAGTCCGCCGATCATAATATTTACGATGAAGATCATCCCGAAATGAATGGGATCCACGCCGAACATGGTTACGGCGGGAACCAGTAGCGGTGCCAGAATCACAAGGGCAGCGCCCCCTTCCAGGAACATTCCCACGAACAATAATACCACATTGATGACAATGAGAATCACAAAGGTGCTGTCGGTCATATTGACCAGGGTTTCGGTGATCATCTGGGGAATCCGCTCCAGGGTCAGATAGTATCCGAATACCCGGGCACTGGCGATAATGGCCATAACCCCGCCGGTTCCCTTTACCGTATCCATTAGAATCAGGGGAATATGTCCGGGCTTTAATTTTCTGTAAACGATAAAACCCACAATGATGGAAAATACCACCGCAATGCCTCCCGCCTCCGTGGGCGTGAAGATTCCGAAACGCATTCCCATAATAATACCGAAGGGAATAAACAGGGCCCAGATGGATTTCCCTAACTGTTTTAGAATTTCTAAAAAGCTGGACATCCGTTCCCGACTGGGTTTATAATTTCGTTTTACGGATATAATGTGCACCGTGATCATCAGCGCAGTGGCCATTAAGATCCCGGGCATATAGGCCGCAAGGAACATACTTCCTACCGGCACCCCGGCAATCAGTGCATATAAAATCAGGTTGGTTCCCGGAGGAATTACCGGGCTGATGGCGGAAGAACCGGCGGTAATCGCCGCGGAAAAGGGTTTCGAGAAACCTTTTCGCTCCATTTCCGGCACCAAAATCTTCGACTGCATGGCCGCATCCGCGTTGGCGGACCCGGAAATCCCACCCATCAGTGCACTGAGCAGTACGTTTACCTGGGCAAGGCCTCCCTTGGTATGTCCCACCAAAACATCGGCGAAATCCATTAGGGCACCGCTGATGCCCGAGTAGTTCATTACGGAGCCCACCATAATGAAAAAGGGCACCGCCAGGTAGGGAAAGGATTCAACCGAGGTGACAAACTGCTGAATCACCATTTCCATCGGCATCGAAGTGTTGATGAAGATAAAGTAAAACAGAGATGCTCCCATCAGCGCAAAGGCTATGGGGATGTTTAAGAAAAAAAGCACAAATAAAACCAGTACCGGTGTTAAAGAACCCATTAGCGTCGCACCTCCCCTTTCACAAGTTCCGGATCCACATCAATCTTAACGTCTTTTTTCAGGAAGATCTTTCGAAAACTCTGCACCAGAAAGTATATTGAGTAGATGGTGATCAGGGCAAAGGAGAAGATCATGGATACGTATATATATTTATAGGACAGCTCCAAAGCTGCTGTAATCTTCGTTGATCCGGCTACGTATAAATAGCTGAGATAAAACATGGTCCCTGACAGTATACTCACGATCAAGGACGTAATAAATACCAGTACCGGTCTGCCTTTCTCCGGAACCAGATTCGTTAACACTTCTACCCCGATTAAGGCCCGGGTTTTGAAAGCGTTGGCAAACCCGAGAAAAATAACCCATACAAAAGCCCCTACAGCAATTTCCTCTGCCCAGTGGTATGTAAAGTTTAAAAAGTAACGGGTAAATACATTTACAATGACGATTACCGATGTAATCGACAGAAAAACTGCGCCGAGATACAGCTCAAAGTTTACACCGAGTTTTCTTAAATACTTCTTCATGGTATCCTCCATTCCAATCGATCTTTGTTGTTCCGTTATTCCCATCCGTACCTTCCCTAAAAGCACCCCTTTCACCGATTCTGTAAAAGGAGTGCTGCTGGGAATTCACTATCGTATTTGCTTCATTACTGTTCTGCTCTGATTTTTTCCAGTTCTTCCAGAATATCTTCATAGATTCCCGGCGTCCATTGAGGGAACTTCTCGTATACCGGCTCTGCGGCTGCTAAGAAGGCTTCCGAATCCACTTCATGGAAGGTAACCCCTTCTTCCTTCAGAAGCTCTGCGTACTCTTCCTCCGCTTTCACGGTTTCTTCCAAGTTGTCCTGCATACCTTTTTCAAATTCTTCTTCAATGATGGTTTGCTGCTCTTCCGTTAAGGATTCCCAAAGGTCGGTGGAAATCGATACGGCGGACACCCCTAACAG
>CAZTIJ010000334.1:0-2271 GCA_964613365.1 uncultured Clostridiaceae bacterium
AAGACCCTAAGTAATTTAGGTGTTATTTTCGGCGGGGATCTACCAGGCCAAAAATTACGCATCAAACTGATGCTTGCTCTAAACAAAGGACAAAATATTGAAGATATCCGCAATATCCTGGTGGGAAATCATATCAAGTACCGGGTTGACACCCTCTAAATCTTTGTTTTGGAGTTATTAGGAGGCTAGTTCATGAAAATTTTTGATTACACACTAAAGCAAGATCCCTTTCCACACAATAAGTTTATGCGCGAGATCCAAAAGTCGAATTTCTGCTTTTTGGATATAGAAACCACCGGGTTCAGCCGAAAAAGGGATCAAGTTGTTTTAATCGGTCTACTCTTCTCGGAGGGTCATGAATATAAACTGCGTCAATACTTTCTGGAGGATTCTTTTCAGGAAAAGAAACTTCTAACGACTTTTATTAAGGATTTATCTGAATTTGATCTGATGATCACTTATAATGGACTTTCTTTTGACTATCCGTTCATTCAACACCGGGCAAAAAATTATCAATTGCCCCTACAACTTAACAACCTTAAGCATATTGATCTCTATAAACATATTCAAAAACATAAAAACAGGCTGCCCATAGAAAACTTTCAGTTGAAAACAATAGAGAAACTTTTGGGTATCTGTCGTAAAGATGGCATTTCCGGAGGAGAAAGCGCAGATCTTTACGGCAAATATACGAAAAATAAAGATGTGACAATTCGAGACCGGATCCTTCTTCATAACTATGAGGATATTTTCTATCTTCCATCAATCACCGGGATTTTTTCTTTTTTTTCCGACAACATTGATTTAGTAAATAGCCTTCACCACAGTGTCCATTTAACCGGTAGCGAAAATAATAAACATCAGAGACTCAAAGAACTCACCTTCGTTATAAAATTCAAGGATATAAGGATCAAAGATCATAAACTTTTACTCCAGGGAAATACCAATGCCTTAGGGGATTTTCAGAAAATTAATATATTCAAAGAGCACTTTAATTTTCATTGGTCGCCGGATGAAGAAATGTATAAACTTGACTTATTATTGGATTCTGAACTCCTTGATTCCCATACTCGAGTACATTATTTCAATTATAAAAAAACCCTTACTTCCTTTGAAAGGTTGGCACATGCCCATGATTCAAAACGAAACCAGGTTAACAATAACATTATTATGTCTATCAATCGCTCCATTAATTATAACAATGCTTTAGAAATTTTACCGGTTATTATAAAAAAAATTTTTCAGGAGTACTTATCTGCTTCCTAGCAATTAAAAATGTACCAGGAAACCCTCCCTGGTACATTTCGATTGCTAAATATTTTCTTCTGTTTTAATTTCCCTTTTCCACTTCCGATAATTATTCAGCACCGGTATATAATTCAATAAGCCGTTGTATTGATAATTCAATTCAAAATTTTCCGGTAGGACTTTATAGGAAATCGATTTTTTTCCATTTCGAATATGTTCTAAAATAATATGAATCGGTATAAGAAAGTATCGATCCACTATTTTATAATGGCAGATAATAAAAGCCAAACCTTTTTGCTTTTCATAATGAATCATAAATTCAATTTGATGGTTATGAATATTTTGCAGCGGCAGACTAGGATTCTTTGTCTCCTTTGCATCGAAAGCCACCCCTACCCCTTGTATTAGACCTACAAAATCTACAGTAGACTTCTTTTCAAAATATCCTTCACAAACACAGCCCTTATTATCAATCCCTGTCACCTTTACCGAAGTGGGAATTTTCTCCACAACGCCCAAACCCTGTTTTTTATATTGTTCATGAGTTTCCTGAATCAATGATTCCAGGGCATCTCCTTTTAATCCACCGGTTCTCCATGCCGTCATATTCAACCCTCATTTCATTTCAAATTAACTAGAAGCATCTATAACTATAAAAAAAGCCTAGGAATGAAAATTCCTAGGAAAGTTATACAAGCTGGCGTACCCAGAGGGATTTGAACCCCCGACCTTCTGATTCGTAGTCAGACACTCTATCCAGCTGAGCTATGGGTACGTGCTGTTGCAATTCTGAGTATAAAAATGGAGGCGGCACCCAGATTTGAACTGGGGAATAAAGGTTTTGCAGACCTCTGCCTTACCACTTGGCTATGCCGCCTTAGTAAAAATGGTGACCCATCCGCGACTCGAACGCGGGACACCCTGATTAAAAGTCAGGTGCTCTGCCAACTGAGCTAATGGGTCTTAACTATTTGGAGCGGAAGACGGGATTTGAACCCGCGACCCTCGCCTTGGCAAGGCGAT
>CAZTIJ010000335.1:0-2269 GCA_964613365.1 uncultured Clostridiaceae bacterium
GAGAACTTTGAGAAGGCCCAGGAGGTAAAAGAAAGCCTTGCCCATGTATCGAAGGACATGAATTATGAACGGGCCAGCGTAATTTCCCAGGCGAAGGGAGATATCGATACGAAGGATCTTCGGGAACTGTCCGGTCTGCTTCGGGAAGTTCAGGATGCGGAGGTTCAAAAAGAGCAAAGCGGGCAACGGATCAGCGAACAGGCCCGGTTATTGGAGCGAATGGAAGCCTTAGAGGGGCAAAAATCGGAAAACATCGCCCTTCATATGCGCCGAAGCATACCGGTAAGTCTGAAGAGTATGGAAAAAGTGGCACCGGAGCTGGCGGGGGAAAAAGCCGAAGGAAATACCAAGGTGGATCATGGGGAACAGGCCGGGAAAACCGCCGAAAGTCCGAAACAGGAAAACTTAAGTGAAAGCCTGGCCCTTGGAAAAGCCCTGTTAAAAAACGGTGTGGCCATAAATCGTGAGAATTTAGTCGCCCTTTATGAACACCGGCAAAACTTTGACAGTATCAAACAGGGACTTCAGAATATGCGTGGCGGCGCGATTGATATGGAAGAACTGATGGCTTTGGAGCTGGGAGAAGCCCGGGACGCGGTAGAAAACACCGGTCTATCCAAAAGAGATACAAACACCGGCCTAAGTGAAGGATTGAACCGATTGATGATCATGGACAGCCTGCACAGTATCGACCGGGATACCATGGCCTTTCAAAGGGCTAACCGGCTGCCGGAGACGGTGGAGGCACTGAAGCTCAGCCAGGACTTTTTAAAGGGAAGGATCTCGGAGAAAGCCTTTCAGGAAGGGCTGAAGACCATGGATATTTCCACGGAGAATCTAAATTTGGAAGCGAAGAATTCTGGGAACATGAAAAATGCAAAGACTGCAAACAACCCTTCAATCAAAGAAGTCGGTATAAAGGCTTTGGAGAACCGTATCATCAATATCCTTGATAAAATCAGTCCCGAATTTATGAAGCAGATGGAAAAGCAGGGTATGGCGCCGGAGAGAATGGAGCTGGGAGAGTTAAATAAAGCATTGCAGGCCTTTGCAAAGGAGCATAAACAGGATCTGTCCTATCAAAAAATCGGTGATATGGTAGATGCCCTAAAGGACGGCACTTTGAAGAATTCCTCGAAGGAAGAAGGAATGCTTTCATTGATGGTAAAAAATCAGGTGCCGATGAATTTAAAAGAGGCCTATCAAATGACTTCCTTTCTGAATAATAAAGGGCAAATCGGAGCAGAGATGAAAGGTTTCGTGGACACATTAGAACGGGAAATGCTGATTCGGGAGGAACAGGGAGTTTTCTCAAAGGAGCTGCGGGATTTGGTCCAGGAAGGGAGAGCCTTGCTGGGAGAGATGGCAACCGCCGTAAGAAACGGAAATCTTCAACAGCAAAAGCCCTATCAAGCCTTTGCAAACTTCATGGAAAAGATGGAGGCCCAAAGGGAAGGCATGGACCGCGGCACACTGTCGGCCCTTCGGGAATCGGGAGAACGGGTACTCTCCGCCATTGAGACCCAGTCCAATGTCAATCGTCAGGACACGCTGTTACAACTTCCCATGATGTTCGGCGGGGAGATGAAAAACCTGCAGATGTATGTAATGCAGGATGAAAAGAAGACGAAAAAAATCGATCCCAAGGATATGTCCATTCTGTTAAACTTCGATACGAAAAATTTAGGGAATGTGAATATGTATCTCGGAGTCAAATATAAGAACGTGGTAATGAAAGTGGGCATTGAAAAGGACGAAAATCAACAGGTGATCGAAGGCTATCGGGAGAAACTAGAAGAGCTTCTGGAAGAAGTGGGCTATGAACTGAAAGAACTGACCTTTAAGGTGGATGAAGAGATCCACACCCTATCCCTGGCCGATGAGATAAAGGATCTGGACAGGAGTAAACGGGGTCTTCTGGATATGAAAGTTTAAGGTGATGTCATGGATAAGAAGCGAAAATTAAAACGGGCCGTAGCCCTGAAATACGACGTTGAAAAACACGACGTCCCCAAAGTCACCGCCAGGGGCAAAGGGGTTGCGGCGGAGAACATGATCAAGCGGGGAGAAGAGGAAGGGGTCTCCATCTACGAAGACGAAAGGCTGGTGAAAAAGTTGATCGAATATGAAGTGGGCACCGATATCCCACCGGAGCTCTATGAGATTGTGGCACAGGTTTTGGTATTCGTGGAAAGTATGGATGAAAAGCAGGTGAAAGAGTCTAAAAAGGCATCCTATTAGTAAAGGTATAAGGGACAAAGGAAAACAT
>CAZTIJ010000336.1:0-2260 GCA_964613365.1 uncultured Clostridiaceae bacterium
TTCCCTCGCCGATCAGTTTTTCATAGTTTTTCACGACGCTTTCCACAGCGCCATCACCAATAGCATGGGTGATAACAGGAATTCCGTGGTCCTCGGCCAACCGACAAAGCTCCCAAAGTTCTTGATCTCCTAAAGCTTCCACCCCTTTAGTGATGGGGTCGTCGGCATAGGGTCTTTGAAGGAGTGCGGTTCTACCGCCTAAGGAACCGTCTTTGAAAAGCTTTAAGGAGCCCCGTTGATAAAAGTCCTGATCATATCTACCATTTTTGTATTCACTTTTCAGATACCTTCGAAAATCAGCGATTCGTTGAAAATTAAATTGATGTCGATACCGAAGGGGAAGTTTTTCATCTTCATACACCTCACGAATCCAATCAAAGGTTTCCTGAAAGTTTTCTCCTGCGACATCGCAGGATTGAACCGATGTAATACCTTGGCTGAGAACGTATTTTCCCGCTTCAATGAATTGATTTTTTTTCACTTCCCTATCTTTTTGAGACAGGGCTTTTGTCAACACATGAGTAGCATTTTCGGTAACCACCCCGCTGAGAATTCCATCGGGGCTACGCTCGATGGTACCTCCCGGTATCATGGTGTGCTCGGTAATGCCTGCCATTTCCAGAGCCTTGGTATTCCCTACGGCCACATGTCCGCAAACCCGTTCATAAACAATTGGAATATCTGTAGCGATTAAATCCAGATCCTCCCGACCGGGAAGCCGTTTATCCTTTGTTTGGAAAAAATCCTGATTCCACCCCCGACCGTGTATCCCAATCTCTTCTTGGTTTTTTGATAAATATTCCCGACCTCTTTCAATCATTTCACCGATGGATTTAACACCCGTAAGATTGCAACTGGACATTGCTTCTCCCAACAAAAAAAGGTGAAGATGGCTGTCATTCAAGCCAGGGATCACCGTTTTACCCTGAAGGTCGATTACCTGATCCTCCGGTCTTCGGCTCTTTAAAATATTCATCGTACTACCTACAACCTCTACAAAACCTTCTTTAATTGCAATGGCCTCTTCAAACCTTCCTTTTTCCAAGTATATTTTCCCTTTGATGAAAAGGGTTCTCATAAAACTTCACTCCTCACCCATGGAAGTGGATTCTTGATCCCCTTTCATGTTCGCATATTTTCCTTCGTTACTCTAAAGTATAACATGGGCCTTACATAAGCTAAAGCCGATTTTCCCGGTTTAGCAGTACTATTTTCTTTTGTTTTTTCAATGGAGTTCAACCATGACACATATTAGCCCTTTTGTAGTTGAATATAGTTCTTTTGTATTTCTTTAATCGGCGTTCGAATGAAAAATACCGATACCACCACCACCATAAAGGGATCCATATAGGGTACCAAAAAAGTGGTAGCAGGGATTAGACTCATTATGAATCCCAGGGCGAAACCCACCAATACCCCAAAGCTTGCCCAGGTATCCATTAACCATTGATGAGCTTCTGCTCGGAGCAACGGTGTATTTTTGTTCTTTGATGGATTACGAAGCAGTACATATACTCCATAACAGGCAATGGTAGAGATCACTGCGTATATAAGAGC
This sequence comes from uncultured Clostridiaceae bacterium, assembly GCA_964613365.1. Taxonomy (GTDB): domain Bacteria; phylum Bacillota; class Clostridia; order Peptostreptococcales; family T1SED10-28; genus Isachenkonia. The sequence goes on from CAZTIJ010000336.1 coordinate 1,558, forward strand.
ATAGTTCATGGAAGTATCCCGTCCCCCCTCAAAAAAGGCGGCAACTGCGGTTAATAAGGATCCGACCACAATAATTAAAATCACGGCATACTTAATAAACACCACCAAAGTAGACACATTCATCTTTTTTTGTTTCCCCAATATGGATAGTTTGATTTTTTCCTTTTTCTTTACTTTCCCTAGAGCCCATAGGGATAACAATGATAGCCCTAAGCTAATAAAAGAATATAAACCGTCAAAAATAATCATTTGAGAGTCCAGTATTCCTCCTAAAACAATTCCTGTGACAGCAAAGCCTAAGGCCCCAAACACGGACCTTAAAATCATTTGTTTCTCGTTTTTAATCTTCATAAATTTTCGAAACCTTTCTTTTTTGTTTTCATAATATTTTGTATAACTGTACTGGTTCTGCTAAGAACGTGTATTTTCCTCAAAACCCTTTAGTATAAACTCAACCAGGTCTTTTTTAATCTTAACTACATCTTCATTATTTCTTTTAAATAAATAAAAGGTTTCCGCCGAATGTTCAATGATCCCTAAAGTAAATTGAACCATCGTAGCGGTATCCGGTCTATTTTGAAGATCCCCCGTCTCTTGAAACTGCTCGAAGATTTTTTCCAGCCACTGATAATAGGGATCATATATGGCCTCCCAACTCTCTAAGGAATGATAATAGCTCATGCCTGAGTATAAAAACGTAATG
>CAZTIJ010000337.1:0-2254 GCA_964613365.1 uncultured Clostridiaceae bacterium
GAAATGAAGAGGTGTAAATATGAAAAAAGGTAAGAACATCAGGAAAAACAACCGGGAAAAAAAGCAAAACAAAATGGATCCCGGGGAAGCCGCCAATCAGATTGAGGGAAGAAACCCGGTGATCGAGGCCCTGAAGTCGGAACATCCCATCAATAAGATTCTGATCGATTCCGGAGATAAAAAAGGATCGGTGGTGAAAATCGTGGGAATGGCCAAGGAAAAAGGGGTGCTGGTGAAGTATGTGGACCGGAAAAAACTGGATGAAATTTCGGGAACCCGTAACCATCAGGGCGTCATTGCGGAAGTCGCCGCCTACGAGACCGTGGAGCTGGAGGATTTATTGGAAAAGAGCGAGGGGAAGGAACCTTTCTTTCTGATTCTCGATGAGATCATGGACCCCCATAACCTGGGTTCCATGGTTCGGACCGCCAATGCCGCCGGGGTGGATGGAATTATTATACCGAAAAGAAGGTCTGTGGGCCTAACCGTAAGTGTGGCCAAAGTGGCCCAGGGCGCCTTAGAGCACGTACCCGTGGCCAAGGTTCCCAATATCGCCCAGACCATGGACCGTCTGAAGGAACAGGGTCTATGGATGGCCGGGGCGGATATGAAGGGAGAGCAGCTTCACTATCAGGCCAACCTCCTAGGGCCCATCGCCCTGGTCATCGGCGGAGAAGACAAAGGTCTTTCGGAGTTGACGAAGAAAAAGTGTGACTTTTTGGTAAGGCTTCCCATGGAAGGGGCCATCGCTTCCCTGAACGCCTCGGTGGCGGGAGCGGTGTTGATGTATGAAGTGTTACGACAGCGAAAAACAAAAGAATCCTAAGGGTGTGGGCGTTTGAAAGAGTACTTGATTTTAGACGGATACAATGTAATTAACGGGTGGCCGGAAATCAGAAAGGTGGCGGAAATAAGCCTGGACGAGGCCAGAAGAGCCTTGATTGATCTGATGGCGGAGTACAAAAGCTTTAAGGGAATCGAAATCATCATAGTCTTCGATGCCTATCTGGTAAAGGGCACCAAGAAGTTGAAAGAACGGGTCAAGAACGTGGAAGTGGTATATACCAAGGAACGGGAAACCGCCGACAGTTATATCGAACGACTGGCCACGGAGCTGGTGGAGCGGAACCAGGTATCCGTGGTGACCAATGACTGGGCGGAGCAGCAAATGGTTCTGGGAAGCGGCGCTGCCAGGATCACGGTACGGGAGCTTGTCCTGGACTTCGATGCCGCAAAGGGAAGGATTCATCGGCGGAGTCAGAAGCTGGGGAAGATGAATTCCAATGCCATCTCCAATAATATCGACGGAGAAATTCTTAGAAAGCTTGAAAAATTCAGAAAAGAATAGGGAAACCCCTTGACTTTGGGCATTTTACTAGGTTATAATGAAGGCATAGTTTTTGCAACGCTTACAGAAGGGGTGGGGGCGATGTCTATGGAAACAGGGGCAATGAAGAACAGAAAGGTAACACTGGTAAAGAGCAGACAGGATCTAATCGAGGAAGAGGTACTACTGCGGGCCGGCGCCGGTGAACTTGAGGCGGTGGAGTACCTGATGGACAAGTACAAGAACTTTGTAAAGGCAAAAGCCCGGTCCTATTTTTTGGTGGGAGCGGATAAGGAGGATATTGTCCAGGAGGGCATGATCGGACTGTATAAGGCCATACGGGATTACCGGCCGGATAAACTATCGTCCTTTCGGGCCTTTGCGGAGCTGTGCATTACCCGCCAAATCATTACGGCGATCAAAACCGCCACAAGGCAAAAACACATCCCGCTTAACTCCTATGTATCCCTGAACAAACCGATCCATGAGGAAGAATCGGAGCGAACCCTGTTGGATGTGATATCGGAACAGGCAACCATAAACCCCGAGGACCTGATCATCGGCAGGGAGGAGATGGGACTGATCGAAGGGAAACTGGGGGATGTGCTCAGCGAGCTGGAGTGGGAAGTATTGACCGCCTATCTGGAAGGGCGCTCCTATCAGGAAATGGCCCTGGACTTAAATCGCCATGTGAAATCCGTGGATAATGCCCTGCAAAGGGTGAAACGAAAACTGGAAAATTACCTGGAGGAGCACAGCCGGGAGACCGCAAATAAATAAGGATAAAGTGTTGACAATACGGTTTGAAGCATAGTAAAATTGTTATCAAGTGATTAGGGAATACATATTGTATGGAATCTCTAAAACCGAACAGAGGAGGAAGAAGAATGTCTAAAGCAAAATTTGAAAGAAATAAACCCCATGTAA
>CAZTIJ010000338.1:0-2251 GCA_964613365.1 uncultured Clostridiaceae bacterium
CTGGAAGAAGAAATTACAAAAGAAGATTAGGAGGTGTAAACATGAGCAATTATCACGAAGAAGAAACCCTTGGAAAAGCTTATGACTCAAAGTTGATGGCCCGACTACTTAGCTATGCAAAACCCTATTGGAAAATTATTGCCCTATGTGTTATGTTACTGATTTTCATTGCCGGAGTGGAGCTGGCCCGGCCTTATTTTATCCAAGTGGCCATCGACGAACATATTAATGTTTACGACCGTCCTTTATATGTCTATGATGAACCGACAGCCGAGGAGGGTACGGAATTCGAAGGCCGTTATTACTACATTGAAGATCCTGAAGAGGGCTATGACTCTTTAGCCCAACTGGTTCGGATCGAAGGCGAAGTATACTTATTGGATGAATTTTTAGGAAACGTGGATATACCAGGAACCTTCCGGTCGGGAAACGGCGATTATTTAATTTTTGAAGACCGGGAAATCCCTGCAACTTTGCTGGACGATGCCGCCATACAGGCTTTTCGATCCGAGGATATCAGTAATCTATGGCGCATCGGATGGATTTTTCTCACATTAATTGTCACTGCCTTTATCATGAACTATATCCAGGTATACGCCTTGAACTATGCCAGCAACAGGATTATCTACAACATTCGCCAACAATTGTTTACCCATGTGGAGAACATGTCCCTGCGCTTTTTCGATAAAAACCCGGTGGGCCGACTGGTCACAAGAATTACTAACGACACGGAAACCCTGCACCAGATGTATACCGAGGTGCTGGTAAGCTTTTTCAAGGATATTTTCATCCTTTTAGGAGTAGTCATCGTCATGCTGTCCATGAGTTTTCGACTGGCATTATTGACCTTCTTAGTATTGCCGGTCCTGCTCCTTTCTTCGTACCTGTTTCGACTGAAGGTACGGGATGCTTACCGTCAGGTTCGGTTAAAACTTGCAAGAATCAATGCTTCCTTAAGTGAGAACTTCACGGGAATGAAAACCATTCAAACCTTCAAACGGGAAACTCAGCAGTTTAATAAATTCAATAAAACCAACGAAGAGCTTCTAGCCGCAAACAAAAGGGAGGTATTCATATTCGCCGTCTATAGACCCTCCATGGAGATTATACGGTCCCTTGGCTTCGCCATTATCATTTGGTACGGAGGTGGCCAGGTAGTACAAGGCAATATACAGTTCGGTATTCTCTTTGCCTTCATCAACTACATCAAGCAGTTTTTCCAGCCGATCAACAATTTAACGGAGAAATACAATGTTCTTCAATCTTCCATGGCTTCATCGGAGCGGATTTTCAAACTGCTGGATACGGAATCCACAATCAAAAATCCCGAAGAACCCAAACCATTAAAGCACTTCCGGGGTGAGATCGAATTTAAAAACGTGTGGTTTGCTTATAATGAAGACGAATGGGTATTAAAGGACGTCAGTTTTAAAATCAAGCCCGGAGAATCCATTGCCTTTGTGGGAGCCACCGGCGCCGGAAAATCTTCCATTATTAACCTCATGGCCCGCTTCTATGATATACAAAAAGGAGAAATTTTAATCGACGGGGTCAATATTAAAGATCTTTCCATTACTGATCTCCGAGAGAACATCGGCATAGTTCTTCAGGATGTATTTATGTTTGCCGGAGACATCAAGGGAAATATTTCCTTAGATAACCCTAATATTTCCCGGGAGAAAATCAAGGAAATCGCTGAGTATGTAAACCTCCATCAATTTATTGAACGACTTCCCAATGGATACGATGAACCAGTAATGGAGCGGGGATCCACCCTGTCCTCAGGCCAAAAACAATTGTTGGCCTTCGCCCGAGCTCTGGCATTTAACCCCGGGGTACTGGTACTGGATGAGGCCACCTCCAATATTGATACGGAAACAGAAGAACTGGTCCAAGACGCCATGCAAAAAATCATCAAAGGAAAAACCACCATTGCCATCGCCCACCGCCTGTCCACTATCCAGAGTTGTGATAAGATCATCGTCCTTCACAAGGGGCGAATACGGGAAGTAGGAAACCACAATCAACTTCTTAAGGAAAAGGGACTGTATTATAATCTATACGAACTGCAATATAAGGATATTCGCTAGCGGCTTCCTTATACCAATCCCCTTCTAAAGCGATCACAACCACCCCCCTCCCCCACATCCCTCATACAAATCTCGGGTTTCTTACATCGAACCCGAGATTTTTATCTTCAACCTTAGCGCAGGACTTTTAGTGCAGGACTTTTAAATTCTATTGCATAATA
>CAZTIJ010000339.1:0-2244 GCA_964613365.1 uncultured Clostridiaceae bacterium
AAACTCTTTAACTTGAGAAGGCCTATCGGAAGATATTATTCCTTTATTATAATTAATTAAGCAACAACAGTTTTCAACGGAGGGACATAGGGACAGGTTCATTGTCCCTTTAAGGGACATAGGGACACGTTCATTGTCCCTTTATAAGTTTTTCATATTTAATAGTCGATATTACCCCAAGGAGTGATCATTATGCCAAGAAATCCGCGTAAAAAGAGCGAGAGTGGGATTTATCATATTATGGTAAGAGGCATTAATCGACAAAATATTTTTGAAGATGAGGAAGATAAGCGGAGGTTACTGGCGACGATCGAACGATATACCAATCAACAAATATGTGAAGTTTATGGTTATTGTTTGATGGATAATCATATTCATCTTCTCATTAAAGAAACAGGAAATAGCATATCCACAATAATAAAAAAAGTATCCGGAAGCTATGTTTATTGGTACAACAATAAGTATGAACGAACGGGACATCTGTTTCAAGAGCGGTATAAAAGTGAAGTGGTGGAAAATGAGGGATATTTGTTCGGAAGGTACAGGAAAGGGAGATAGCTGTGAAAGAGATCTGGAAAAGCACGTTAGACATGGACAGGGACAAAAAGAAAGGGACAACGGACCTGTCCCCTTGTCCCATCACCCTTGTCCCATCAGATCAAGTATACATTCCATCAGATCAAGTATACATTTTCTTTTTTCCTCGCTGTTTCAATTAATCTGTCGGTAAATCCTGATTTACTGAATAGAACGTAATGTTCTTTTCGATCATTGCCCCATTTAACGAGCTTAGACTTATCGATAAGGGCGTGCAGCTCACCAACATCCACTTTCTTATCATCTTTCCAATACTTGCATTCGCCAAATAAAATATCCTGTGTTTCAGTATTTATGCCTAGGATATCAATTTCATTTTTATTATCCCACCATTTACCTACCTTCGATAACTCGAAGCTGAAATAGTCTTCTCCGGCCAGCCTCCGGGTGTGTTCTTTACAAATATTTTCAAAAACAAAGCTTACATGATTATCGATGAAATTTTCCTCGATCTTTTTTGCAACATACTCAATATTTCCGATTTCAAGATAACTTCGATTGGGGTAGATGAATTTAAACCAGAACTCAATGAAATGATCCCTGAGATAATAGAGACCCTTCTTTGATTTTTCAGGATTTTTTTCTGTAATCGGTACAATTCTCTCGATTAAGTCGAGATCCGTAAGGGTGCTGAGGTATCTTGTGAGACTGCTTTGATTTACTCCCAGAGCCCCGGCAATTTTCCCGATTTTATGTTCCCCTGCTGCGATGGTTTTGATAATTGAGAAATAGGTTCCCACTTCGCCCACTTCCTGATCCAATAGAAACTTCGGTTCTTCATACAGGAAAGAATTTTTGTTCAGTATGTTCTGTGTTATTGCCGTGTATATATTCACGCTGTCTCTAAAGAGCTCTATATACTTAGGAACTCCGCCGGTGACCGCATAGTATTCCACAAGCTCCTTGAAGGTCTTATCTTCATAGAAATGATTGTAATGGTAAAAGGGAATCTGCTGCATCTTAATTTGTCCGGTTCTTCGACCATACAGCGGGGCCCCGTGGGACAATGTCTGGCTAACCATCATGTTTATTAATGAACCGCACAGGATTACCATAACGTTTTTATCTTGAAGGGTATTATCCCATATTCTTTGTAGTACTGAAGGGAAAGCCTTATTCAATTTGCCTAGATATTGAAATTCATCAATCACGATGATTTTCTTTGTTTCGGGTTTATGATCAGCCACTAATTTGAAAGTATCCTCCCAGGATAGATTGGTTTGAGAAAGTAATGAATTGTCGATGTATTGACCCGCAAACCCTCTAAACTGCCTAAGGTTTTGATCTTCCGATTCTTCAGTCGCCAAAAAATATAAGCCGTCCTTATCTTTTAAAAATTCTTTTATTAGTGCGGTCTTCCCTATTCGCCGTCTTCCGTAGATGATGACTAGGGATGACCCTTCTTGGTGATATTCAGTGTTTAAAAAGCTTAGCTCATCTTCTCTGTTTATAAACTTTTTCATCCTAACACACCTCTTTTAAAAGTTATACTTTATTTTATTATACTTCAAAGTATAACTTTTGTCCACCGGCAGTACTTGCTTCTTTAGCGTGAGGTACGTCCCGCTGTCCTCCGCTGCCCTGCTCGCAACTTACAAACCCAGGGCGAAAAGCCCACGGTTTCAATCGTGGGATGAAAGCCCATTC
>CAZTIJ010000340.1:0-2244 GCA_964613365.1 uncultured Clostridiaceae bacterium
GAACGATCGTTAGGCGACAGCCAACCTCTCGTACCGGCAATGATCACATCCTTATATGTAAAGCAGTTGTTGTGAACAAAATGAATGCTTTTATACCTACCGTTCATTTTATTAATAGAGCCCCACCAAAAATCATGATTTCCTCGGATCATAAACTTCTGTCCCGGAAGTCTTTCAAGCCAGTCCAAATCCGATACCGCCTCTTCAAATTTCATAGCCCAGGAGAAATCCCCTGGAATCAGCACCCCATCCTCATCCCCGATTTTTCTTAACCAATTTTTCTCTATTTGACTTTTATGATTGGTCCATTGATCTCCGAAAATGTCCATGGGCTTGGAACCGTCTCCACTTAAATGAAGGTCTCCAATTGCATATATACTCATAGCAACACCTTTTCCCTGCTTATTCCATACTTTAATGTCCTTACCAAAGCTTCCATGCTTAATCATAGGCTTGATATTTAGCCATGAATTCGTCGATTTCCTTTGAAAGCTCCTTCAAGCCTGCCATTTCCACTTTATCCCATAACTTGTTGAATCTTTCTTGAAACTTGTCCGCCTCTTTATACAAGCCCGCAGATTCCAATCGATCAATGTTGCTTAAAATATTGGATACCGTACTCGAACGAATTTCAAACATTTTTTGAGCCTGACGGATTTCATGTCGTATTTGAGACATTTCCTGATCCAATTGAAATGCTGCGTCCGCAGCATTTTTCAGTCGCAACTGTATGGGATCCGGTATTTGTCGCTTATACTTGTACTTCAAACTGTGTTCTATGGTTGCCCAAAAATTCATCGCCAGCGTTCTTATTTGAATCTCCGCTAAGATATTCTTGTGACCAAAAGCAGTCTGGATGGGATACTCAATAATTACATGATAGCTTCGATAACCGCTGTCCTTATAGTTAGTGATATAGTCCTTTACGCCTACCACTTTTAAGTCTTTTCCATCGCGTTCGCTGATATAGTCCACCACGGTGTAAATATCTTCCACGAACTGACACATGATTCGAATTCCTGCAATGTCCTCAATTTCCCTATCGATATTCTCCATATCCACTTCTAAGCGCTTGGACTTTTCTAGGATGCTGGAGATTTTTTTCACTCGACCGGTCACAAATTCGATCGGTGAGTATTCCCCCATTTTTATCAGTTCATTTCGAATACTTTTGAACTTAACCTTTAGTTCTTCCACTGCATTCTCGTAGGGAATTAGAAATTTCTCCCAATCTATCTTTTGCATATCTACACCCCATTATTCATGATCGAGCTCACTTAAGAACTATATTATTATATCATTATTCCGTTAAACTTTAAACTCTTAATCCCGCAAAGAAGACCGGAAATCCTTCTCCGGTCTTCACATAGATCCTTACTGTCTATTCAATGTGCTTTACTTCAAAAATTACTTTTGTGAGATATAGGCGGCCAAGTCCAAAATCCGACTGGAATATCCCCATTCGTTATCGTACCAGGAAACCACTTTGTAGAGGTTTTTTCCGACTTTCATCGTAGATAGGGTGTCTACAATAGAAGAAAGTTCATTCTTTTTATAGTCAATGGAAACTAGGGGCTCGTCGGATACTCCTAAAACCCCTTTCATGTTAGTGGCGGCTGCCTTTTCAAAAGCTTTATTGATTTCTTCTACGTTGGTTTCACTTTTCAGTTGAACCACTAAGTCTACCACAGAGCCCACCGGTACCGGGACTCTCATGGCCATACCATCCAGTTTACCCACTAAAGAAGGAATAACTTTGGTAACCGCCTTAGCTGCTCCCGTGGTAGTGGGAATAATTGATTCATTGGCGGCTCTGGCTCTACGTAAATCCTTATGGGGTAGGTCCAATATGTTTTGGTCATTGGTATAAGCATGAATGGTAGTCATCATTCCCTGCTCAATACCAAACTCCTCTTCCAAAACCTTGGCAACAGGAGCTAAGCAATTGGTAGTACAAGAAGCATTGGATACCACCTGATGCTTATTTTCATCGTACATATCTTCATTTACCCCCATTACCAAGGTTGGAACATTCCCACCTTTAGCCGGCGCAGAAAGGATCACTTTTTTTGCCCCGGCCTTAATATGTTTAAGGGCCAGTTCTTCTGTTAAGAATACGCCTGTGGATTCTATGACGATTTCAACGCCTAACTCTCCCCAAGGGATTTCAGCTGGGTCTCTGTGGGCGGTAAATTTAATTTCTTTATCTCCGATGAATAGGGAGTTTTCCGATGCCTTTACCTT
>CAZTIJ010000341.1:0-2237 GCA_964613365.1 uncultured Clostridiaceae bacterium
AGTGCTACGGAACTGGCCTTTGTAAATACCCTAACCGGCTGGCCGATGATGGTTCCGGTTTTGGTTCTTAGCTATATATACGGCGTTTGGCGGCTGAAAAAGCTTCAGGGTCCGGGGGTGGAGGAGTATCAGCGGGGAGATTCTCCCCCTTGGAAGGGACAAACCCGAGGGTTTTAATTCCTTTCTTAGGTGTTCTTTATGGATTTATGGCCGCAGTTGGGACAGGTGACTTTGATTTTCCCTTTTCCCTTCGGCACCCGCATTCGTTTATTACAGGATTCACAGGGGGTTACGGTGTAGTCCAAGAGCCTTTGGATTTTTTCAATGTCCAGGCCCAGTACAATTTCATCCCCGATTCTAAAGGCCGGTACCCCTTGAAGGCCTAACTGCTGAAACTCCCGGTTGGCCTGGGGGTCCTGATTGACATCCTTAATTTCATAATGGTAGCCGGACTTGGAAAGAAACTCCTTCCCTTTAATGCAGTGGGGTCAGGTTTGGGTGCTGTACATAATGATTTTTTTCATGGGCTTAGCCTCCTAAATATGGGTTCTTCTTTTTCGCCAATGGCAAACAGATGATCTTTATGGTAAAATAAGGTTCAGTGAGGTGAAGGTTCCGATGAAAAACACAGAAGAAAACAAAGAACATCCCGTGATTTTGCATGTGGATTTAGACGCCTTTTACGCCTCGGTAGAGGAGCTGGACAACCCTTCCTTAAAGGGAAAGCCGGTGATCGTCGGCGGCCGCAGCCATAAAGGGGTGGTGACCACCGCAAACTACGAAGCGAGGAAATACGGGGTCCATTCGGCGATGCCCATGTTTATGGCACGGCAAAAATGTCCTAAGGGGATCTATGTTCCGGGACGGATGGCGCGCTATCAGGAAATATCCCGACAGGTGTTTCGCATCCTTCACCGTTTCAGCCACGTCTTAGAAAAGGTATCCATCGATGAGGCCTATTTAGATATTACCCATCTCTCCACAAAACCCCACAGTCTGGTGAAGCAGCTGAAGGAAAAAGTTTACCGTGAAACGGGACTGACCCTTTCTGTGGGAATCTCCTATAATAAATTCCTGGCAAAACTGGCCTCGGACTGGAATAAGCCCGCGGGGGTCAAGGAAATCACACGGGATATGGTTCCCGGCATTTTGGTCCCGCTGCCCATCAAGAAAGTCCACGGCCTCGGGCCGAAGTCCTGCGCTTTATTGAACAATTTAGGCTTAACCACCATCGGTGACCTTTTGGAGCTGTCGGAGGAGTTTCTAGTGGATCTTTTGGGAAAATCCGGTCGGGAAATCCATCAACGGATCCGGGGCATTGATCACCGACCGGTAAACACCCGCCGGGAGCGAAAATCCCTGGGCATTGAGCGGACCTTTTCCAAGGGGACCCGGAACCGAAAGGTCCTGGAAGGGTACTTAGAGAATTTCTCCAAGGAGCTTTCCCGGGATTTACAGGACAAAAGGCTCCATGCCCGCACCATCACCCTGAAGGTAAAGGATGAACACTTCAAGGTGCAAAGCCGGGGCAAAACCCTTTTTCAGCATACCAACGACGCCGAGGAAATCTTTCAGGTGGCCAACGGTTTATTCCTAGAGCTGCCTTTAGACAAACCCCTTCGTTTGATAGGGGTCACCGCCTCCAATCTTCTTTCCCAGGATCTGCAGCAGCTGTCGTTTTTTGATTTATAGCCCCCGAAAGAGCTCTCGGTCCTATAATGAAAAAACCTTCCGTAACTTTCCTGGCCATGCCCTTACAGAAAAAGCTTCCCTTCGCAGGTAATGACCACCTCGGTTTCAATGGACGCCGAGGTGACTTTTTTCTTCTCCCGGTCATAAACAATCTCCACCCCAATGCTTCCCCCGGGCTGTCGGATGGTTTCCTTGATGTTTTTTTCTCTTTTCTTTGCCCATAAAAGGCCCAGGGCCAGACTTCCGGATCCGCAGGAACGCTCTTCCCTAATACTGTTAATCCCCGGTACATATACCCAGGGGGACATTTCAATTTCTCCGCCTCTCTCCCGATATCCCAGGGCGCCGTAGGCTTGATTTTCTCCTTCTTTTTCAATGTTTTTCAGCAACAGAGAAAAGTCGATGACGGACTTTTCCCGATCTCCTATGGGAAAGAGAAAGTGGGTGATCCCTGTCATTTCCACCAAGTCTCCGGTAATGCTCCAGTTGTCTGAGGATATTTCCTTTTGAAAGATCCGAAACTCTTTTACGGGCATCTCCCCCTT
>CAZTIJ010000342.1:0-2224 GCA_964613365.1 uncultured Clostridiaceae bacterium
AGGTGGTTCCCGTAATTCCGAAGGCCTCCACCAGATCCTGACGAACCACGCCGGCTGCCAATCGATGGAAAAACACCACCAGATAGGTCAAGGCCAGAACCCCCCAAATCACCCATCGGTAACGGGTTACTCTTTTGATATTCTCGGCAGTTATCCGCCCTTTTTCGGTTCTTATGTTCTCTTCCATCTTGACCTTCCCCTTTTATGATTTTTTCAACTTAGCACGATTCTCTCGGGTCCTGAAATCCGATAAAGAAAATGAAACTTCATATAATCCCGACGTGGTTTCATAGCTTGATATCGTGATACAAAAGCCTCCGTCTTCATTGGGCGCTTCAGCTTTTTTCCAGGCAGATCCGGATGACTCAAACACCTCCGTCCCCTTTGTGCTATTTTTGCTAAACGTCCTTCATGCTGAGACCGACCCGACCCCGTTTCAGGTCGATGTCCACTACTTTTACTTTCACAATATCCCCTACGGATACCACATCCATGGGGTTTTTTACGTACTTTTTGCTCAGTTTGGAGATATGGACCAGGCCGTCGTTTTTCAGGCCGATATCCACAAAGGCCCCGAAGTCTATGACGTTTCGAACGGTACCGGTGAGAACCATCCCCTCTTCCAAATCCTCCAACTTTAATACGTCGGTTTTTAAAATCGGCTTTTGGATGTCCTCTCGGGGATCCCTTCCCGGTTTTTGCAGCTCATCGGCGATGTCCTCCAGGGTGGGAAGACCGATCTCCAGCTCCGCTGCCAGGGCTTTTTTGTCCTTGGTTTTTAATCGCTCTTTAATGTCGGTAAAGGCCTTCATTTCCCCTTTTTTCCAGGTGTAGTCCAGGGCGTCCAGTAGCCCTTCCGCCGCTTTGTAGGATTCCGGGTGAACCGCCGTACGGTCCAGGGGATTTTTCCCATTGTAAATCCGAAGGAATCCAGCGGACTGAACAAAGGCCTGGGGTCCCAGCCTGGCCACTTTTTTGAGCTGCTTTCGATCGGTAAACCGACCGTTTTCCTCCCGGTAAAGGGCAATGTTTTTCGCCACGGCTTTGGAGATCCCGGAGATGTACTCCAACAGGGATGCCGAGGCGGTATTCAAGTCCACGCCCACGGCGTTTACCGCATCCTCCACAACCCCTTTCAGGGCTTCATCCAGTCGCTTTTGGTTCACATCATGCTGATACTGCCCCACACCAATGTGCTTCGGATCGATTTTTACCAGCTCCGCCAAGGGATCCTGTACCCGTCTTGCAATGGAAATGGCTCCCCGAATGGATACATCGATATCGGGATACTCCTGTTGAGCGATTTTTGACGCCGAGTACACCGATGCCCCCGCCTCATTAACGATCAAGTAATAGATCTTCTCTTCCATTTCGCTGATCATATCCGCCACAATCTGTTCCGATTCCCGAGAAGCGGTACCGTTACCGATGGCGATGATCTCCACGTTGTGTTTTTTGATCATCTCCTTCATTGCCTTTTTCGCCGCATCCACCTTGTTTTGAGGGGCGGTGGGATAAAGGGTCTGATATTCCAGCAGTTTTCCCGTGTCGTCCACCACCGCCACCTTGCATCCCGTACGAAAAGCCGGGTCGTAACCCATAACCACTTTCCCGGAAATCGGCGGCTGCAATAGGAGGGCCTTTAAGTTCTCTCCGAAGACTTTGATGGCTTTTTCTTCGGCGATTTCCGTTAAATCACTGCGGATCTCCCGCTCAATCGAGGGTTCGATCAGTCGTTTGTAGCTGTCTTCAATGGCGGCTTTCAGTAAATCATATCCTACGGAATCGGAGTTTTTAATTTCGAACTGATCCAAATATCGAAGGACTTTATCCGTATCCATTTGAACCTTTACTTTTAAAAATGCTTCCTTCTCTCCCCGGTTCATGGCCAGCACCCGGTGGGGCGGCAGGGTTTTGATCGTCTCGGCGTACTCGTAGTACATCTCGTAAACCGAGTCCTCTTTTTTCGCGGCCTTAGACTCCATGACCCCTTCCTTAAAGGTAAGATCCCGTATTTTTTTACGGTGCTTGGGATTGTCGGAGATCCACTCGGCGATGATATCGGACGCTCCCGTTAAGGCGTCCTCGAGGGTATGTACTTCCTTTTCCGGATCGATGTACTTCGCCCCAAGGTCCTGCAGACTACCCTCGATTATTTCCTGATCGTAGATGGTCTTGGCCAAAGGCTCCAGTCCTTTTTCCTTGGCCTTGGTGGCTCTGGTGC
>CAZTIJ010000343.1:0-2224 GCA_964613365.1 uncultured Clostridiaceae bacterium
CCATACTTGGACCGGTGCAACGGAAAATTAAAAAGAAGAGTAGAAAAAGATAACCTCTAGGTCGAAATAAACATTCTTATTTTTAAATGGTGTAAGCAGGAGTCATTTATTCTTTCAACCCTACGTAATGGGTTGCATAGGCCTTCTCAATTTCTTCTTTCCCGGTTTTACTAAATTGCAATTCTATTTTTGAACCTTTCCCCCATTTATGATATGCGGTCCAAGATGATTTCAAGTTTTTTTCCGTTGCATATTGTTTCAACTCTTTCATAATGATCGAAAGCTTACTTAAATTAGTTTGACAAGCTTTTTCCAAATAAGGAATTTTATTTTTCCTCCAGTCTTCATAATCCTTCAATGATAAATAATCCAATTCCATCAACATATCAAACGGACTAATATAGCCCTTTTTTCTAATTAATAATGCCGCGGATCTCCGTACATTTTCCTTTAGTTTTCGGTTATTCATAGCTAAGTCCATTGCTTTCACACCACTCCATTGCTATTTTTTCTAATGCTTTTTCCCGGTAATTATACCAATCTTTATCAATACCATACTTATGTCAAATTCTGAAGGCAAAGGGATCCAATCATCTCCGTATAATATTTTCTCAGCGGTCCTAATGTTTCCCTGCTGCCAGTCCTGATACTTTTCAATAGGTTTCTCATCTTCTGCAGCCCTAAATTCCTCCTCTGAAATGGTGACGATTTCATGATTCTTCCCCTCTTTCCATAAAATTTTTACCAATAACGAATCACCCTCGGACGACTTTCCCAATCCCCAAGCTCTAAGGACCAATATTTTGCCCATTCCTTTGTTTCTTTGTGTTCGGGGTGATCGGGGTCCATCATGATTTCTCGAAAATTCACGAAGCCGCCGACGCCCCCCACATCCTCCGGTGGGGCTTTACCGCTTGCTTCAAGCAAATAGGGAGACTCTTTATCGTAATCCTCTATGACACGCACCAGCTCAATATCATGTTGCCAGTAATCTCCCATATCATAGGTATAATACATATGTTTATGCTTCGGGAAATACTCCGACAAAACATGTCCCTTCATTAGAACTGCATTTTCACCCCAATCCAAATTCTCTTCAAAGGGCACAAGGAGTACGCGCGGCTTTTTCCTCTTACTGCCACCGATGCTGAAATCATATAAGTGATAGTCCCGCCAGTTAAACACCGACTGCAATACTTTATGCAGTTTTTCCAGCTCAATATCCCCCGGTACAATGATTTTTCGAACCGCTTGATATACTTTTAAGTCCAGCGTCACCTTCAATTCAAAGGCGCGGTACTTATAAGCTTGCTTTCCCGTAATATCCGACAATGCCTGAACCATGGCTCTATCCGGCCAAAAACCCTCTTTATCATCTTTAGAGCTTACGATCAGATGGTTTGTAGGAGCCCCCACCGTATCATCAAACATTTTTGCCACATCGTTATATTCTCTTCCCACATGAAAAATACAGTTTTCCCCGGCTTTTGATACCCATGCCGCTCGTTGCCGATTTTTGTTTCGAACAAATTCCACTTCTCCTGCCAAATCCAAATACTTCTTGACCATTTCGGGATTCAGGTTCATGGCCAGTAGGGTATTGGAAATAGCGGTTTTCATCATCTTATCTACATCCTTCAGGTCCTTACGTTTTACTTGATATATGCCCACAGTAAAGCGTGTCGCGTTGTTCACTAGCACCAGCATATCCTCGACTCTTCGATTTTCCCATACCTTCGTCCAGTTTGCCGTCCAGGAAAATAAGGGGTCTTCCGACTCGTCATTGGTTGGATAGCTTCCTCCCAAGGCATTGGCTAGTTTTTTTGTTAAGGCAATTTTCATAAACTCACTCCTCTTTTTCTGCAATTCTCATTCTAAATACATAAAACACTGGCACTGTTCATATTTTCGGTGTTTCAACATGGAGTATGTCAAATGTCTTTCCGGTTTTAGCACTTGATCTTATTATATCATTTCAGTATTTATCGGTAAAAGTCCTTTAAGTTCTCTCAATTCTTTCCCGCGAACTCCGTGTTTCCTCCACTCTCTCCTTTCATGCCCGTACTCTACCCTAAAAGAGTCTAAAAGAAAAGGTTTGTTCGGATTAAGGCTGTACGGCATTTTATAACTGTACGATCTTTTCTCCACCCTTGGACCGATAAATAACCACCCCGAAGACGTACTGATAAATAGCCCTCCGACCGTTATCACGATTTGGGATTCA
>CAZTIJ010000344.1:0-1733 GCA_964613365.1 uncultured Clostridiaceae bacterium
ATCATCGTTCGGGGGGACAGTGTGGATGGAGTACCCCAAGTGGTGGACGGGCTTACGGCCAGCGGGCTTGCCGGGGCGAAAAAAGCACAGATTTTGCTGGTAAGACCGGATTCCATTCCGGATTCCACCAAAGAGGCGATTGAGAGCCTAAGTCCTGAAAGTGCCATTGTGGTAGGGGGGACTGCAACCATCGGTGAGAACGTAAGCCGGGAACTTGAAAGTATGGTGTTGAAGGTCTCCAGAGTAAGCGGAGATAACCGTTATGGGACCGCTGCTCAGGTAGCGCTGGAAATGGGAGCGGCCAAGGACCGAACCGCACTGATCGTAAATGGTCATGCCTATGTGGACTCCCTAGTGGCCGGGCCACTATCTCACCAAGGGTATCCGATTTTAATGGTAAACAACCGTCGGGGGCAAGTTCCCGCAGAAACCCTGAAAGCCATTGAAGAACTGGGGATTGAAAACCTCATTCTTGTGGGGGGAGAAGGGGTAATTTCCCTGGAAGTGGAAGAAAAGCTGAGTGAGATTTCCGACGTAAAGATAGAAGCTCGATTTGGCGGAAGCAACCGGGTAAGCACCAGTCTTCTTTTGGGAAATCATGAAAATTATTCGCATATTGAGGAAGTGTCCATCGTGAACGGTCACAGTTATGTGGATGCGGTAGCGGCTTCCACCCTGGGGGCTCCCGTTATTTATTATACGGAAAATGGGGGAATTTCCAACGGAATGGAAGAATATCTGGAAAACAAGGAACGGTTCCAAGCGATAGGGGGTACTGCAATTATCTGTGAAGGGACTTATGGAAAAGTTCAAGAGATCATGAGAAGATGAATACTAAAAAGATAAATTGTAAAATAATAATGAAATTTTCTGTCATCGGAGGCAAACAAGCAGGAAAAAAGCTTGGGAATGTCGAAGTAAGTAAGTTAACAGAAAAATAAACGGCAGGGATCATAACGGTAGGGGATCATAAAGAAGTTTTTAGGAGGAGGATATACATGAAAAACAGGCTCGCAATTTTTATGGCAATTATCATGCTTTTTTCCGTAGTAACCTTGGGATTTTCCAATCCTGTATATGGACAAAATCCACTGGAGAGGAATTACAACTATGACGATTATCGGGTGGCCGGTTCAAACCGCTACGAAACCGCTTATGAAATCGCCAAACTGAATCATACATACCCGGATACGGTCATTATTGTGCGGGGAGACAGTGTGGAGGGTGTTCCCCAGGTGGTGGACGGTTTGACTGCAGGGGGTTTGGCCGGGAAACTCAAGGCACCGATTTTACTAGTGGAACAGGACAATATCCCCGGGGCGACCGCGGTGGCTCTTGAAAAATTGAATCCGAAGAATGCAGTAATTATCGGAGGAACCGCAGCGGTAAGTGCTTCGGTGGAAGGGGAACTGTCCGACGAAGGGTTAGTGGTTGAGCGAATCAGCGGGTCCAACCGAACAGCAACCGCAGTGGAAGTGGCAACAGAAATGGGGAGTGCGAAGGATGATACCGCTATTATCGTGGATTCCCATGCGGAGGTGGACTCCCTATTGGCGGGGCCCTTAGCTTATCAGGGACATCCGATTTTGATGGTAAACAATGGACGGGGCACAATCCCTGGAGAAACAGAGCAGGCAATCAAAGACTTAGACGTCAAAAACCTGATCATTGTCGGGGGAACCGGGGTGGTTTCCCGGGAGCTGGAAGGAAAACTGAATGATTTACCGGGAGTG
>CAZTIJ010000344.1:1743-2213 GCA_964613365.1 uncultured Clostridiaceae bacterium
CGTCCAGGATCGTTTCGGAGGAAGCAACCGGGTGGAAACCAGTATTCAGTTGGCCCAACATGAAGCTTTTGATGGTCATCCTGCCGTTTCCCTTGTTAATGGAGCACAATATGTGGATGCGGTTGCAGTCTCCACCCTGGGAAATCCGGTGGTGTATTTTCAGGAAAGAAATGGAATAACGGAAGATATTGAAACCTTACTTAGAAACAGATTTAGTTTTCAAGCAATCGGCGGATCTGCGGTGATAGCCGACGAACATATTCAAGAGACAATGCAGGCAATGGATTACGGATATACCCGGTTTACCCGGCATAATTATCCTTTGGAGGCAGCCCTTCAAAGGGAGAAGGACAATAGTAACAACACCCTGTGGAATGGTTCCGATTGGGAAAGTCCCGAAGAGGAGTTGATCAAAAGTCATCTCAAGCCGGAGAACTTTTATCAAAGCACCAAACTCCAGGACGCTCGTC
>CAZTIJ010000345.1:0-2209 GCA_964613365.1 uncultured Clostridiaceae bacterium
TCCGTATTTGAGTTAATGCCCGAAGCTCTGGAAATGGGAACCATGACCATAACCATGGTGGGCTTTGTCTTGGGAGTACTGATGATGTACGGCCTGGATAAGGTGGTACCTCACTCCCACTTATCCCCCGCCGACGACATGGAAGTGGAAAACCCCGAGCGGTTAAAGCGGGTGGACAATCCCCTGCTTCGAACGGGGTACCTGGTATTGTTCGGTATTGCCCTTCATAACCTTCCCGAAGGTCTGGCTATCGGAGCGGGGCTGGAGTCCAGTCCGGAGCTGGGTCTGGCCATTGCCGTAGCCATTGCCCTACATAATATTCCGGAAGGTTTGGCCATTGCCGGGCCGTTGAAATCCGGAGGGGTAAGCACCGGCAAGCTCTTGTTATTTACGTTGTTGGCGGGGCTGATGACACCCCTGGGAGCCGGAATCGGGTTATTGATTTTCAACATTTCTCCCATCTTCGTGGGAGGGTCCCTGGCCTTTGCCGCCGGGGCCATGGTCTACATCGTCAATGACGAGTTGATTCCCCAGGGGCATAAAATGCATAGTCACCTGTCCAATGCGGGGATTGTTATCGGGCTGTTGATTGCCTTCGGCTTATTGTAAAACAGGAGGCAGGGGGAGGCTTCATCTCTCTTGGATAGAAAGGAATGAAAAAAACCGACTCGGCCTTTGCCTAGTCGGTTTTTAGTTGGGCCCGATCATTAAAAAAGCTTTGATAGCCCAGTTGTACAAATAAAATAACGGTCAGGGAAACACTTCCTACGATCCCCAGCATAATCGCAATTTGATAAGCGATGGCGGTCACCGGCGATACCCCGGATAGTATCTGTCCCGTCATCATACCGGGTAAAAACACAATCCCCATGCCCACCATGGAATTGACGGTGGGCAGGATGGCGGAGTCAAAGGCACTGTCCACCACTTCCTTAGCCGCTTCCTTAGGGGTGGCCCCAAGCATTAAGGCGGACTCCACCAGGGCTCTTTGATCCTTCATCCCGTCCACCAGACGGTTCACCCCAAGGGAGATCCCCGTCATGGAATTTCCAATCAGCATTCCCGCAATGGGAATAAAATACTGGGGGTCATACCAGGGAGAGATTTGGATTACCACGAATAAAAAGAACAAAAGACTGGTCAGGGTCCCTAAGACCATGGAAAGGGCCACGATTTTTTTCAGTCCCCTACTGAGGGGGTATTTCGCCCGTTGAATGATATTGTAGACGGCAAAGGTCTCCATAACCAGAAGAACCAAGAGAGTGAACAAGGGATTCATGCTCTCAAAGAGATAGACCAGCACGTAGCCCACCAGAATAAGCTGCAGGGTCATTCGAATGCTGGCGATCAAAACCTCCTTTTCCCGGGGGATGCCTTTCATCCGTAGGATGATCATCAGAACCACGATGAACAGGTAGGCGCTTAAAACTTGTACAATGCTTAGATCAATGATTCCATTCATGAACTTCCCCTCCCTTTACCTGTAGAATACGGTCGGCGTAATTTTTGGCCAGGGCCTTGGAATGGGTAACCATAACCAGGGTCTTTTGTTGCTCCTTGGCATAATCCACAAAGGTTTGAATGATCAGGGATTCGGTTTCATCGTCCAGGGCCGAGGAGGGTTCATCCAACAGCAATACCTCCGGTTCCATCAGTAAAATCCGCCCCAGGGCTAAGCGCTGTTTTTCCCCGCCGGATAGATTCTGGGCATTTTCATCGAGACCCTTTCCAAGGTTGACCCTTTCCAGGATCTCTTCCAAGGATTTCCCGGAAGGGAGGGCTTTATGGGAAAAAATCAGGCCGACTTCCAGGTTATCCCGGACCGTACCTTGAAAAATCACCGGGGTCTGAGGCAGCATGACCACTTTTCGCCGGAGATCCACGGGATCCATATCCATAAGATTTTGGTTTTGAAAGGTGATGCTTCCCCCGTCGGGGGAGAGCAGGTGGTTGAGCATACGCAGCAACGTGGTTTTGCCGCTTCCGCTTTCTCCCACAATACAGGTGATTTCTTTTTCATGGATGGTCAGCTCAGGGATTCGAAGAATATTTTTATAGGTTACCTGTTTGAATAAAAACACAAGAAGCCCTCCTTTTGACAAAAAATCGTCTTGTCAGTTATGAAAAAATCGGTTACAATAGATAATAAGGAAAAAGGGACATTAACTCAGTTGGGAGAGTGTTAGCTCGACAAGCTAAAAGTCACAGG
>CAZTIJ010000346.1:0-2179 GCA_964613365.1 uncultured Clostridiaceae bacterium
GTTTCCGGTTTCCAAGAAGGCATGGGATAGTAAATACACCTCATTGACGTTATACTTTTCTCCCGCTTCCAGGAAGGCCCGCTCCATACCTTCTAGGACTCCTTTTCCTTTAAGCTCGTCCCGCAGGGTGCTTTCAGTGACCCCAGAGCTTCCGGAAAGAATATAGAACTGATACATGCTTCTTGGTACCTGCTGTACCATTTCCACATGATCCCCGGAAATCCATCCTTCGGTACCATTGCTGCTGATTTTATACCAGCCGTTGGACTGCTCGATAATATGGAAGGTCTCTCCCCGGCTGACACTGGTTAAGTGCTCGTAGGAGGTGCCCGGTCCTTTTCGTACTCTTAAGGAGCTAACATCCACCCGTACGCCGATGGAGGATATGGCCTGGTAGTTATCCTTAAGGGCTACAAAGTCCCCGGATACCCAACCGGTTTCTCCGTCCTTTTCGATTTTATACCAGCCGTTGGACCGGTCCAATACGTCAAACACTTCGTTTCGACTGAGAGAGGTGATTACGCCGTTACTGGTGCCCGGGCCGCTTCGCATATTTAAAGAGGCCGTGGTAACCTTTATAATCTCTCCTTGGTTGTTGTTACTCAATAAGCTTTCATTATAGTACCGGGTGGGGTCCAGATGTCTTGCCACATCCGATTCCTTCGCCCGTTGCCATCCTCCGCCGTATAAATCGGTTTGTGGATTTTTCGCCATTTGATTCGCCAGGGCTTCCTCAAAGGTTTTATTGTAGTTGGTAAACATTACGAACATGTTGTCCTCAATAACAATTCCCTTTTCCGCCAGTTGTTTAAAGAAGGTAGCCTGATTGACCATATAGGTAAGGGCAGGGATGTCCGATGCCTGGTTGATAATGGTTTCATACCGGGCAATGGCGGTACCGAAGTTTTCCCGGTTATGCTGTCGCTCGCTCCAGCCCAGAAGATTTTCCGCAGCGTCTACCATATTGGATACATACTCTTCATGCCACTGATAGATGAAAAAGTCCTCGGTATAGCCGGTAAACATGGAGGTGGCCCCACCGTTTTCTTCGATTGTGGCTATACGGTCTCTTACCCGTTCAATTCCTTCGCCCCTTTCCGCCCGTTCCTTCGATGCCTTGGCCGCGTTGATGATCTTTTCGTCGATGATCTCCTCGGCGTCGATTAAACGGTTGTATCGGTTAATGGCGGTGGAGAAGTTTTCGTTGTTGTGTTGATTTTGAGACCAGTTAATCAAGCTTTCGGCGCTCTCCTCCAGTCCCTTTTGGAATCGGCTGTCGGCGGGATATGCATTATAGCTGTCCACGAAGGCTTGGAACCTAGAGGATACATTGGTTTGTCCGTCGGCATACTGAAACTGTCGGTCCGCCGTGGGGAAGCTGTTGTTTTCGGCAAAGGGTAACAGGTCCTCAGCCTCCTGTACCGTATCCCTTAGCACCTCGATGTCTCCGGCCTCATCAATGATCCGGCCATAGCTTGTGGCGGCCACATCAAAATTGCCCCGGTCATGGTTTCGCTGGGTCCATCCAAAAAGGTTGTCTGTGGCCTTCTTGGTTCCCTTTACGTACTCCTCATTCCACTGATAGATCTCAAAGCTTTCTACATAATTTCGAAACAGGGTGGTGGCGGAGCCGGTGTCTTCATTGGCCTGTATTTTTCTTGCCACCCGTTCTATAGCGACCCCGCTTTGTGCTTTCTCTCTACTGGCTTTAACCGCATCCACTAAGGATTCGGGCAACCGGTCCTGTTCTTCCAGTAATAGATCATAACGCTGTATCGCCGTGGAGAAGTTTTCATTGTTGTGTTGATTTTGGGCCCAGTTTAAAAGCATCTCGGCACTTTCCAGGTACCCCTTTTCCATTCGCTCTTCCCCGGGAAAGGCGTCCAACCCTTCACTAAAGGCCGTAAACCTGGAGGTAACCGAGGTTTGTTCGTCGGCGTATTCAAACTGTTCATCGGAGGTGGAAAAACTTTGATCCTCGGCAAGGGCCAAAAGCTCCTGTGCCCTCTTTACGGAGTCTTCTAATAAAGAAATGCCTTCCCCCCGGTTAATAATGGTTTCGTAGCGCTCCGCCGCGACACTGAAATTACCCCGGTTGTGGTTTCGCTCACTCCACCCCATCAGGTTTTGGGTTACGGAAAGGGTGCGGTCTCGGTAGTCTTCATTCCATTGATACAGT
>CAZTIJ010000347.1:0-2170 GCA_964613365.1 uncultured Clostridiaceae bacterium
TGAAACAGTACATGATGATTCATTTGGACAAAACCAACTTTAAAAGCCTGGACTTTCTAAGCAAAATCCGGCGAGACTATTGACAGAATTTATGATCTTTGATATCTTAAAGAATAATCAAATAGCGGCGGAGAAAAAGAGAAGTAATTTTCGGAAGTGGTTCAGCGAGTGGAGGATCGTGTAAGCTCCATGCAACCCGAAAATGAATGGCGCTTTGGAGTCGCAGTATTTATAAAGGGGATGCCTCGGCATCAACTAGGGTGGAACCGCGGAAATCATCTTTCGTCCCTAATCGTTGGATTAGGGGGGGGAGATTTTTTTATGGATAAACAGAGAATGATTGAAGAAAATTCAAAGGAGGAATGAACAATGAAAGAAAAAACCATGGAGGAAGTTGTGGCTCTTTGTAAGTCCAGAGGCTTTATATTCCCCGGATCGGAAATCTATGGAGGTTTGGCGAATACTTGGGACTACGGTCCTTTAGGAGCGGAACTGAAGCGAAATATTAAGGATGCCTGGTGGAAAAAATTCATTCAGGAAAACCCCGACAATGTGGGTCTTGACTCGGCTATTTTAATGAACCCGGAAACCTGGGTGGCCTCAGGTCATATCGGAGGATTCAATGATCCGTTAATTGATTGCAAAGCCTGTAAAGCAAGGTTCCGGGCAGATCAGATCATCGAAGAACATCTACATGCGGTAGGAAAAGAAATGAGTGTGGAAGGTTGGACCAACGAAGAAATGGTAAGCTTTATTAAAGCGGAAGATATAGCCTGTGACAAATGCGGGAAAAAAGAGTTTACGGATATTCGTCAGTTCAATCTGATGTTTAAAACCTTTCAGGGGGTAACCGAGGACTCTTCCACGGAAATTTTTCTTCGACCGGAAACCGCCCAGGGAATTTTCGTAAACTTTAAGAATGTACTTCGAACCTCTAGAAAAAAGATTCCCTTTGGCATCGGACAAGTGGGAAAATCTTTTAGAAATGAAATCACTCCGGGAAACTTTACCTTTAGAACCCGGGAGTTTGAGCAAATGGAGCTGGAGTTTTTCTGTGAGCCGGGTAAGGATATCGAGTGGTTTAACTACTGGCTCGAGTTCTGTAAAAATTGGTTATTAGACTTGAATATCAAGGAATCCAGTATCAAACTTCGAGAGCATGAAAAGGAAGAATTATCCCATTACAGCAATGCCACAACGGATATTGAATTCAAATTTCCTTTCGGATGGGGAGAGTTATGGGGAATCGCAGATCGTACCGATTTCGATTTAAGACAGCACAGCAACCACTCCGGAGTGGATTTGGAGTACCAGGATCCCCATACCAACGAAAAATATGTTCCCTTTTGTATTGAGCCATCCTTAGGCCTGGACCGGGTTGCCCTGGCATTTTTAGTGGATGCCTATGAAGAAGAGGAAGTGGACGGAGAGCAGCGAACGGTATTAAAGCTCCATCCGAAGTTAGCTCCCTATAAAGCAGCGGTGCTACCCTTAACGAAGAAACTAAAGGACGAGGCGGAAGAACTGTTTACGTGTCTGGCAGGGAAGTTTGCCATAGACTATGATGAGCGGGCAAGTATAGGCAAAAGGTATCGTCGCCAGGACGAAATTGGAACCCCGTTTTGCATCACTTATGATTTTGACTCCAAGGAAGATCATGCTGTGACCGTACGGGATCGGGATACCATGGTACAGGAACGGATTAAAATTGTGGATTTAGAGACCTATCTGGAGGAAAAGTTAAAGTATTAATATTCCCTTCACCTAAAATTAATGGAGAATTTCCTCTATTTACGAAAACAAGAGTAGCAGAGCTGTATCTGTTGCTCTTTTTTTTATGGAATGTTATAATGAGCTAATGAATGACTATCAGTCATTATGGAGGGTGATTCTAAAAATGTCAAAGAAAAAGGGGAGGATTGAATGAAAAAAGATAGATCACCAAAATATGGGGAGTTTTTGGATGCCGCCATAGACTTGATCGAAGAAAAAGGGTTTGATAATACATCGGTATCACAAATCGTACAGCGTGCCGGCTTAGCCCAAGGCACCTTTTATCTATATTTTTCTTCAAAGGCGGCCCTGGCCCCTGCTATTGCCGAAAGAATCATACAGGATGCCATGGATCGGGGAGAGAAGAGGAAATTGCATCAAACTAAAAAATGTGAAG
>CAZTIJ010000348.1:0-2162 GCA_964613365.1 uncultured Clostridiaceae bacterium
TTTATCACTTCGTAATCGGAACACTTACACTGCATATTTCCAAAATACCCACAGGGACAGGGATTCATTGCCGCAACCAACATAAAGTTCGATGGATAGGTATTGGTGTATTTCACCCTGGAGATGGTCACCTCTCGATCCTCCATGGGTTGACGTAGGGCCTCCAAGGTCTTTTTGCTAAACTCCGCCATTTCATCAAGAAATAGCACCCCGTTATGGGCCAGGGAGATCTCTCCCGGCACGGCACTATTGCCGCCGCCGATTAAAGAATTCGTTGATGCATTATGGTGTGGCGCACGGAAAGGTCGCTCTTTGATCAGTTGGTCTTTATTTCTTAGTAGCCCCGCCACACTATAAATCTTCGTAACCTCCATAGCCTCTTCCTCGGTCATGGTTGGGAGAATTGAGGATATTCGTTTGGCAATCATGGATTTCCCACAGCCCGGGGTCCCGATCATCATCAGGTTATGGCCGCCACTTGCGGCAATTACTACAAAATCGATCACGTCGTCCTGATCCTGCACGTCAGAAAAATCCGGTTCATAGGGAGGCTTATCCCAACCCGGTGGCTCTAGGGCCTCTACCTTTATGTAGGCTTTTCCTTCTAAAAATTCCGTTACCTCTTTTAAGTTATCAAAACCGTATACCTTAAGGCCTTCCACCACGGAAGCTTCCCGAAGATTCTCCGCCGGAACAATGAGCTCCCTAAGGCCCTGTTCCTTCGCTGCAATGGCCATGGGTAGCACCCCTGTACCACTCCGCAGTTTTCCGTTTAAGGAAAGCTCGCCGATGATTCCGAAATCCTCTTTTCGTTGTTTGGTGATTTGGTTCGTCTCCAGTAAAATACCAAGGGCAATGGGTAGATCAAAGTGGGAGCCCGTCTTTTTTATATCTCCCGGGGCCAGATTAATAACAATTTTCTTTTGGGGAAAATAAAACTCGCCGGTATTTAAGGCGGACTCCACTCGCTCCTTGGCTTCCTTTACCGCCGTATCCACAAGGCCTACAATGGACATCATGGGCATTCCCTCAATAGTTTTCGTCTCCACATCCACCAAATAGCCCTCTACCCCTGATATTGCAAAACTTTTTACCACTTCCGCCATAAACCTGCCACCTCCCGATCGTATTTCATGCATTTCTCACTAAAGAAAAGCTTACACCGGTGATCCGTTCCAGTTGCCGAATGGACATGCCTTCCTCTTTACACTTTCGAAGAATTTCATTCATTCTTCCTCTCTCCATAGTGTAAAGTTCTTTCGGGTGCTCTAGGTTAAATTCTCTATGTAAATAGGCCACCACTTCATGGTCCTGCCACCGTACTTTGGTATCGTACTCCATACACTGATCATCATTGATTTCCCTGTGAAAATCCACCAGCAGGGCCTCTGCTTTTTTTCGTTCCCCATGAAACAGGGAAAATCCGTAATCCACAGTACAAAGCCTTGGCCTCATGAAATATTCCTTATAACTGCTCCAGGGGTAGTCTTCAAGTTTTTTTACGATCCTTGCCTTTACCGGGTTATGATGGATATAGCGAAGCACCGATAAAAAATATGCCGTATCCTCCACCACTTCACTTTTGTATCGGTCCTGAAACAGATGCCCCCGTCGTTTGTACTTCCAGTTGTAATAATAAACATAGCCGGCACCGATTCTTTTAAAGGTTCGCCCCAACTCTTCCGTGCCTTCCTTCATTAATAGATGCACATGGTTACTCATCAAACAATAGCTGTAAATCTCGTATTCGCTTTTCTTTTTCACATCCTCTAAAATTTGTAAAAACCGGTGATAGTCCTGCTCATCTTCAAAAATTCGTTGCCGATTGATGCCTCGAAAAATAATATGGTAGATTCCCGTACGGCTCTTTTCTCGCTTGGCTCTGGGCATAAGGGGTACCTCCCTAAGAGTTTTATACAGTATGAATATTGTTTGATGCTGCTTTTTTTTATGTAAGCCGATATAAATCGATTATAACATAATTTTACCAAAATTTTCTGATTTATTTGCTTATTTCTCTTTTTTCTATGGCACCGAGGGACGGTTTCTTTCTGTGTTCGCCCTTTAACACTGAAGAATCGCTCCCTGCTGTGCTCGTTCTCTTCTCTAAATTTATTTTAAAGAAAAAAGTTCAAAGAAAAATTAGTAAAATCTCACAGTAG
>CAZTIJ010000349.1:0-2142 GCA_964613365.1 uncultured Clostridiaceae bacterium
TGAATCATGTCCTGGAAAAACGCCCCCTCGAAAAAGCAGTTGTCCACCAGGTAATTGACGGTATTGATGATCCGGGTGTCACCCGGGGCCACGAGCTGAAGCGGATAATCCGCAACAAGAGAGCCTACCGCACCCGCATCCATCCGGCGATAGGGGGACGCCGGAATGCATCCCTCGCTTCTGGAAGAAGGGATCGAATCGATGGTTGAAAAAATGGTTTGTTCAAAGTCGTCCGCAAACCGGTCGAACCGGTCGGCAATGGCCGGCGAAGCAAAAGCCCGGTGAATACGTGCCGCCGCCCGCAGTCCCGCAAGCCCCCAGAAATCGTCCCAGTAGTAATAATCATTGGGCCCCAGATGTTCGGCGGAAAAACCGGCCGGCAGCAGCCCCTCATGCGGCCGGCCGGTTTTGCGGCGGATCCGTTTTTTTTCGATCCACATGCCGCCCTTGTATACGGCATCGAGCCATTTGCGGGAGGGCGTTTTTCCGGATACGGCCAGGTAGCGCTCCATGATCCAAAGCACCTGGCCGTTGGAGTCCCATTCGCCTTCCTGGCTCTGGAAATACCCGCTCCATTTCCGGCGCTCCGGAAAGGTATCCAGGCGCTCAAACGCCCTGTCCAGGAGGTTGACGCCCAAAAGACAATGGATCATCAGGCAGGCATCCCGGAACCAGAACCGGAAATACGTGTACGGCCCGGGAACCACTTCTTCGGCGGAAAGGAGCAGAAGCGTCTGCAGGGAGCTATCATAAAGACGGGTCAGCCGCTCATCCGGTATCATCAGGCGGGCGGCATTCTCAAGATGGTTCTCCCATCCGTTCGGGTCGGGCCGCGCGCTCCGGTGAGGAATGGCGGCGGAAATATCCGTCAGGACGCGGACCCGCTTTCCTTCTTTTCCAATCCTGAAAAATGCTGCGGACGTGGCCAGACCGACCCCGCAATGGACCCTGGATTCGCTTTCAGCCCGGTCCCGCTTGTGGATAACGTCTCCTTCGCGGTAAGTGGAAAAAAGAACCTTTTCCGGCTCTTCATCGGGATATACCCTGGTTTTCCGGTTGACCAGCCAGTAAGGGACGGAACCCTTCTCGAACGAAATGTTTTCGATGAACTGGATGCCTTCCGGATTGTACGGACGAATGCCGACCACAAGCCAGCCCGCTTTCGGGGCAGCTGCTGAAACATCCAGGGAAGCATACAGGTTGCTGCCTTCATGTTCCATGCCCGCCACGCTCCGGAGGGAAAATCCGTCTGCTTCGTGGACGGTTTCGACCCGGAGCCCCGGATTGCGGCTGACAATCTGTTCGGCCCCGTTTCTTCGGGAGGGTAAAAACAAGGTGCCGTCTTCGCATATAATCCAGCAGTCCAGGGACCATCCGTCATACAGGGGCGTGAACAGGCCCTGGGGATCGACGATGGGATACACCGGCATATCGGGATACCCGACGGCGGTCCAGTTCCTGTGCGTCAGATTCACATGGGAAAAGGAAAAGGCCCGGGGAATGAAAGACGGATCTTTCGGATTGAACTGCCGCTCCACCCAGAACGGCCATACCCAGTCCAGGTTGTACTGGATGGCCCGGGAGTTGATGAGTCCCCGGGCATGAAAAACAATGCCCGCGCGGAGAAGCTCGATGGGCTCCTGGATCTCCGAGGGCTGGGCAAAGCGGCGGACCCGCGCCGCAACACGGAACGGGTCGATAATGCCGTAGCGCTTTGCGGTTCTTTTGATCAGAAACTTCCATGGCAAAAATCGTGTAATCATACCCGCTAATATAATCCCGACAGATTGTTTTTCAAAGGTCTTTATCCTTCTTTTCCGATATGATACAACCTACGTCATGCGGCATGGGCCCTTTATTGGTCAGACTATCATTTCATCAGGCAACGTTTCAAGATAACCGATCAGGAGCAAGCATGACAGACAAACCCGAGGACATCTTCGAAAACCCCGACCACCCGGAATTTTCACCGGAAACATCCCCTCAAACATCCCCGGAGCCATCCCCTGAATCATCTCCGGAGCCATCCCGGCAATCCTCTCCGGAATCTTCCAGCACCCCCCTCAATGGACCTTCGGACGAACCGAGGCAGCCGGAAAGCGCCGATGAGGAAGATTTCGCGTCCCTTCTTGAAAACGCCAT
>CAZTIJ010000350.1:0-2142 GCA_964613365.1 uncultured Clostridiaceae bacterium
AATCATCGAAGCCGATGGTGAGATTGAAAACGTAGATGATTGGGGAAACCGAAAACTAGCCTATGAAATCGACAAGAAAAATGATGGCCGCTACACGTTAATCAACTTCAAAAGTGGTACGGATGTTCCAAAGGAACTTCGACGGGTACTGGGAATCACCGATGGCGTGATGCGTGTCATGATTGTAAAACTAGACAAGGAATAAGCAGAAGGTGGTGGAATAAATGAATAGTGTATCTTTAGTCGGTCGTTTAACAAAAGATCCTGAACTTCGCTTTACTGGTACGGGAAAAGCCGTTGCCACCTTCACACTTGCAGTAAACAGAACTTTTTCCAAAACCGATGAAGCAGACTTTTTTAATATCGTAACCTGGCAAAAAACCGCAGAAAACTGTGCGAATTACTTAGCCAAGGGGCAACAGGTGGCGGTTCTCGGAAGACTGCAGTCGCGAAGCTATGAGAATAAAGAGGGTAGACGGATATTCGTCGTGGAAGTCGTTGCTAATGAAGTGGAGTTTTTAGAGCGGCGGGATAAGTCCGGTGGGTCTTCTTCAAATTCACAATCCTATCAAAAGAATCAAGACAAACCGAAAGAGAACAAGAGCAAAAATGATATTGATACTTCGGATGTGGATTTAGATGAATTTCAAGCGATAGATGATGACGAAGATATTCCTTTTTAATTGAGAGGAGGATATACAATGGTAAACAATAGAAGAAAAAGAAAGCCGAGAAAAAAGATTTGCAACTTCTGTGCAAACAAAGTGGAGCAAATCGATTATAAAGACATTCAAACCTTGAAGAAGCATGTAACCGAACGAGGCAAGATCTTACCTCGAAGAATTTCCGGCACCTGCTCCATTCATCAACGACAATTAACCCAAAGCATTAAAAAAGCTCGACATATGGCATTACTGCCCTATACTGTAGAGTAAATTCTCAGCAGCCGATAACATCGGCTGCTTTTTTCATGGGAAAGTTTCCTCCGAAAGCTTCCTTAAAAAAATGATAGAACTTGGTTTTAAAGGGTATATACAATCACATAAGAAAAATTCCCTGGGGAAACAAGGAAGGGGAAAGTCCTTGAAAGTTGACAATTTCAAGGGAATAGTGTAGAATTGTTAAAACATATAGGGAATTTTGAATTTATCTTCAATTGATGAAAACCTATAAAACAAGATTTTACTATCACAAGAAAGGGGTTAATATTATGCCAATACCAGCACTGAATATTAAGTATCGAGAGGACAAAGGAGGAAAAAGCGCAAACATAGCAAGAAAGCAAAAGAAAGTACCTGCGGTGATCTATGCAAAGGGAATGGAAACCCGAAGCGTTCTTGTGGATGAGCGGGAAATGGAAGCGCTTTTATATCGTCATGGAGATTCCACCCGGTTAGCCTTAAACCTGGAAGGGGAAAAGCATCTCGGGATTATTAAGGATATACAAAGAAGTAACAAGAAAAACTACTTACTGCACATCGACTTTCAAGTATTGAATGAAAACGAAAAGTTCCGATTCTCTTTGCCCATCAATGTGCATAACAAGGAGCAAATGGAAAAAGGCGAGCAAATCGTTCAATTCCAAATGGATGAAGTGGAGGTTCAAACCCTTCCGAGATTCTTCCCCGAAGACATTTTCGTGGACCTGGCCATTCTTAAGGAAAAAGACAACGTAACCGTTTCGGACTTGAATATATTTGATGATGAAAACATTGAAATTCTTGATGATCCGGAAACCGTTATTGCCACCTTGGTATATGCAGCCCCTGAAGAAGAGGAAGAGACCGAGGAAGAGGAAATGAAGGAACCGGAGTTAATCGGTGAAAAGAAAGAGGAAGAGGAAGAGTAAACACAACTTTCTTGTTACCGGATAGGCAACACCGAATATAGAATAATGACGAAAGCTAAAACCCCCGGGGTTTTAGCTTTTTTTATAAAAAAATAAAAAAAGCTGTTTAAGAAAAGAACCCCGGGGTAAATATAATAATCCAGATAGATAATATCTGTTGACAGATTTGAAGGCAGATGTTATCCTATTTCCTGTCGTCAAATAAGACTTAGCCGACGGATTTTAAAAAGCAAAAGTTTTTTAAAAAAACCGTTGACAAGATATCCACTCACATGGTATATTAGTTAAGTCGC
>CAZTIJ010000351.1:0-2132 GCA_964613365.1 uncultured Clostridiaceae bacterium
CTACTTTTGATAGGCGTTGTACTGGATGGAGGAGAGGACTTTCGAATTAAAAGGGTGATTAGTTCGGTCGATTATAATCAAAACGGTATGGATGATATAAAATTGTTAACAAATTGCGACGCTGCATAAACCCTTAAGGCTAACGCATGAAATTTTCAAAATCTGCTGACGATTGTGCCGGGAAATGATACAATTAGCTTTACGAAATAATTTTCATCCCATCCCCGTACAATAATAAGGAGGTTATTACATGTTTGAATACCTAATTGTGTTAAACAAAGACGAAGATACCATTTCTTTAGTGGATCTTGAAAAAGAAAAAGAGGTAAAAAAGATTGAAACCGATCATAACCCTCACGAAGTCGTGGTGACAAAAGACGGAAAAAAAACCTATGTAACCTGTTCCCTTGGAAATACCATCGATGTTATCGACAACAATAGTTTCGAGATCATCAAAAGAATTACCCATCAAGACTTTAATTTTCCCCACGGCTTGGATTTAGTGCAGCAGGACCGCAAATTATACGTCGCCTCCACCTATAGTGAAAAAATCTTTATCATCGATACCGAGACCGATGAAATTGAGAAGGTGTTTCCCACCTTCCAGGGACTTTCCCATATGGTAGAGCCCTCTCCCAACGGAAAAACCTTGTATGTGCCCAATATCGGATCCGATAACGTAACGATCATTGATGTGGACAGCGAAAAAATTACGGGACATTTCCCAGTGGGCAAAGGCCCGGAGGGGCTTGCCTGCTCCAAAGACGGAAAGTATGTTTATGTGGCAAATCAAGATGACAACACCCTGTACGTAGTAAACCGCGAAACGCTAAAGACGGAGTACAAAAGACGAACCGGAGACTGTCCGATACGGATCGTTTTCTCTCCCGAGGGGCGATACGCTTTGATACCGAACCGTTTTTCTCGAGACGTGTCGGTGATTGATACCAAGCATAGGCTAAAAGGCCAGGAGGTGCCCTGGGAAATTAAACGGATTCCCATCGGAATATGGCCTGGCGGCGTATGTTTTAACGATTCCGGCTCCCGGGCATTTGTAGCGAACAACAAAACCAATGATATTTCCTTCGTTGACATGGAAACCTTAGAGGAGATTAAACGGATAAAGGTCGGCATTCACCCCGACGGCATAGCCTATTTGAAAAAAGCCTAGAGAAATACCCGCGGGTGCCGCTGTTTTTTAAAAATCACAGGGGAAAGAAAGAAACAGATGCTCTGTGAAGGGCACCTGTTTCTTTTAGGTTTAGGGGCATCAAGGATACTACTCTCATCCCGTGCCGCGACAAGCGGTTTTTTTATTATTTTTGTAAAGCATGCTTGACATAAAGAATGGGATGGTTTATTATATACGTAAAGTATACTTTACTTAACAAAAGGAGAAAAATCATGAACAATCGATTAGGAGAGATTCGAAAAGACCGAGGGATCAAACAAGATGAACTGGCAGAGATTCTGGAGGTTTCCAGACAAACCATCAGCTCATTGGAGAACGGTAAGTACAATCCGTCCATTTTACTGGCTTTTAAAATAGCCAGGTATTTTAACATGAGCATTGAAGAAATCTTTTTATATGAGGGGGAGGAAAATGGAAAATAAAATGCTTAGATATAACAGAAAGCAGTTTTTCATCGGTTTGGGAGGCTTCTTTCTAGGAACCATAATTTTCGGGCTGTTCGGTGGTGAGGATTTCGCTTATCGGTTATTGGCAGGAGCAGTGGTTGCAGGGATTTTGAAATGGTTGTCGGACCTATATGATTTCAAAAGGCATCGGAATTTGAAAAAACAAATCCGCATTGAAGATAAAGATGAGCGCAATCAGGTGATTCGTGAAAAAGCCGGATATTTCACCTTGAAAATAACGATAATAATTCTTTTTGTCATCGTCTTCATTGCCGCGGTTATGGAAGACCGATTAATCTCCTACGGTGGAGCGGTGCTAACGCTCACTGTTTTGATCATTAACTGGACTTCCATGGAATACTGGAATAAGAAAATCTAATTTTGTTCTTATGGAAAAATCTATGAAGGAAGATTCGAAATCCATACAATGACCTGCAAAGCTGAAAAAAGGTTTTTGTAAAGGAGAGACGCAGCGGGTAAAAACTTCTTTTATA
>CAZTIJ010000352.1:0-2105 GCA_964613365.1 uncultured Clostridiaceae bacterium
AGCAATAGAAGAAAATTTAACGGACTTTAATATTTTTCTAAAAGAACTCTATTCAAAATTGCAAAATGAATCTACGGAGTGCATTTTAAGAGGCATTTACTTTGGTGTAATTGATTACTATAGCAGTTACACTAAGCTTAAGCTTTATAGAAATATTGATTTTATACCGGATGGGCTACTATATGAGAAATGCAAAAAATTACAAAAAGAGTATAGTAAAGAGCAAATGAGTATTTTAGACAGGATATTTGAAGAAGGTTATAAAAAGGGAGAAGTTAAATTTAGGGCTGAAGAGGGATATCAATACCTATACTTAACCATGCTTCGAGGGATTTTAGATGGCATGATAACCTATAGTGATGAGGTTGAAGTGAGAAAAGTGTATGAGAAAAAAATATGGAAGATTTTTTGGAACTCGATTAAGGAAAGCGGGGAACAGGTATAAAATCCATTAAAATCACCGTAACTTTTATAGATTTATTAATTTAATTAATCGGCTATGCATACATAGCATACATAATAAATCACGAATAAGAGAAAACCTCCTCAAGGTTCTGGGAACAGTCCTGAGAGGAGGTTGTCTTTTCATTTACTCATCGAGGCCGGCCAACTAAGGTAAGGCTTTTTTATAGGTAAAGGTAGGATAAAAAAAGAAAAGGAAGATTTTATATTTTGGAGTTGATTAACAGCTTGAGGTATGTAATCGAGGTGAGGAGGTTAAACTTATGGATTTGAAGCATTTGGTGGAAATATTTGATGCAATTACTGTAGGGGTTCATATAGTTGATCATGAAGGAATTACCCGTTATTACAACAAGAGCTGTGAACAGATAGAAGGTAATAGGAAAAAACGGATTATTAACCGGGATATGCACGATTTAGTGAAAGAAGGTGTTTACTCTGAATCTGTGGCATTGAAATCCATAGTTACAAAAAGGCCTTATGCAACGACCCAGCGGGTAAACGATAAATACATCTACTCTTCGGCGACACCTATTTTTGATCATAACCAACTTATTTATACGGTGATCAGTGTATTGGATATTACACGATTGGAAGAACTAGAGATGCAATGTGAAGATTTGAAAGCCGTTAATGAAAAGATTCAATTGAAATTGGAAGCGTTGGCTGTAAGGAAGGACCCAAATGTTCCCTTGGTTTTTAAAAGTAAAGAAATGGAAGGGATTATGACTTTTGCAAAAAGAGTGGCCCAAGTGGACTCCAATATATTAATTGAAGGAGAATCCGGTGTGGGTAAAGGGGTACTGAGTAAGTGGATTCAAGAAAACAGTAAAAGAAAGAACGGGCCATTTATGACCGTAGACTGCTCTTCTTTGACGGAGAGTCTAATAGAGGCGGAACTCTTTGGTTATGAAGAGGGCGCTTTTACAGGGGCAAAAAAGGCAGGTAAACTGGGGCTACTGGAATTGTCCGATGGCGGGACCCTTTTTTTGGATGAAATCGGAGAGTTGCCTTTGGCACTTCAAGCGAAACTTCTCAGAGTTATTCAGGAAAAAGTGATCCAGCGAGTAGGGGGTACGGAACTAATCCCTGTGAACACTAGAATTATCGCCGCAACCAATCGGGATCTTTTACAAATGGTAAAAAATAAAGAGTTCAGGGAAGATCTGTACTATCGCCTCCGGGTGGTGCCCATCCATTTGCCACCCCTCAGGGAGCGAAAAGAAGACATTGTTCCCTTGGTGAAACATTTCATGGAAAAAGTGAATGAAGAATACGGGCTGGATAAAACCATTTCTCCCGATGGTCTAAAAACATTAATGAACTATCCTTGGCCCGGTAATGTGCGAGAGTTGGAGAATGAGATTGAGCGGGTCATGGTAACCGTTGATGCAAAACGTATTGAAAAACACCATTTATCTTTGGAGCGAGGGGGAGATGAGGAAGCTTTTTGTCTAAAGGAAGGAAAGAGCTATAAAGAGCATGTTATGCAGTACGAGGAAAAACTTCTTCTAAATTTTTTAAAAAGAAGTAATAATATATCACAACTAAGTGAACTTACAGGCCTTGAAAAAAGTACAATAAGGAAGAAGGCTAAGCGATTGGGTGTAAAACTGGAATACTGAAAGGGGAAAAATTTCCCC
>CAZTIJ010000353.1:0-2080 GCA_964613365.1 uncultured Clostridiaceae bacterium
CCACCATCCGGCAACTCATCACGGGTAACCGAGGTACCCACCACATGTTTTAATCCAAGGTCCCCGGTGGCCTTAGCCACGTTTTTCGGTTCTTCCGGGTCTATGGGCTCTAAGGCATCATGGGTTACATTACAAAATCGACAGTTTCTTGTACACTGAGTCCCTAAAATCAAAAAAGTTGCGGTTTTGTTACTAAAACATTCAATTCGATTAGGACAATTTGCTTCTTGGCATACTGTGCTAAGAGAAAGATCTTTAAGCATCCGCTTCACCGCTTCCTCTTTCTGCAGATTCTCCATATTTATCCGCATCCATTGGGGTTTGCGTTTCATTTCCATAAGCTCACCTCTTTGATTTATTCTACTTTCCCAGGTTTAGCTCTTTCAACGTTATTTTTTGCAATCGCTGATAACCATAAACCTTCACAAATTCATCCACCACCCGTTGATTCATTTCTCTAAAATCCCGGGGAGCTCCTAATAATTTTTCTAATGTGGTGACCCCCTTATCTTTAATTCCACAGGGGATAATATACTGAAAATGATCGAGATTCGTATTTACATTAAAGGCAAATCCATGCATCGTTACTCCCTTTTTCACCGCAAGGCCGATGGCTGTAATCTTTGCATCACCGACCCAGACACCGATATCCTTCGTTGACCCTTCAGCTTCCAAGTGATCGTCCTTTAATATATTCACAAACACATCCTCCAATTTTTTCACAAAGCTACGAACTTTCATCTGATTTTCGATCAGATGAATAATAGGATACCCTACAATCTGTCCTTTTCCGTGGTAGGTAACGTCCCCACCTCGGTTGGTTTCATATAGCTGAATCCTTTGACGGGCCAACTCTTTTTCCGATACGACTACATTTTCGACAGAAGCACTTTTCCCCAGGGTAATCACCGCAGGGTGTTCCACTAATATTAAGGTGTCGGCAATTTCTCCATCCTGTCTTTTTTTCAATATTTGAAACTGAATTTCCAAAGCTTTTTCATAATCACAAGTACCTAAAAAGAGAAGGTTTAAGGTTTTTTCCATATCGGACCTCCTGTAGTAATTTAATAACTGCTAAATATTAATAGCTATTGTTAGTTCCAATTTTCAGTATAACATAACAACCGTGATTTTTCTTCAAAAAAACAAACCTTCTCTTTAAAAAAAGAGCTTTCTCCTATAGAGAAAACTCGACTTTGATACATTTACCTATAATTTTCAACTCGCTTTTGGTTTTACTTACTCCGCACTCCCCTTCTCTACCTTGAAACAGGGTTACCTTTCCACTTCCTTCCCTGCGAAGTTTTCGAATGATCCGTCCCTTTTCCCCCTTAATCAAATAAAAGGTCCCGTTTTCAATTTCCTGTGTATCCAGAACCATGATCCAATCCCCTTTTTTAATTCGAAACCCTTCTATGGTGTTATCGGTTACTTCAATGAAAAATAGTTTATCTGGATGGTATCCCTCCACTTTATTCCTCAACAAAGGCAAGGATTTTTCACCCACGACCTTTCGATTATCCATACGTTGCACCGGATAGGTTTTTACCAGATTGCCCAAAGCCTTCTGCCACGTTCCGGTGGGTTTTACATCATAATTTTCCAGCACCTCTTTTGTAGATTCTTTTTTTCGAGCTCCGTTTTTTCCCGGCGCTTCACCGGAAGTCTCTTCAGCCACATTCATAGAACTCATGGATTTTCCAAGCTTTTTCAGGATGGTTTCAGCAATTTCTTCTTTGATCACCTTTCGCCCCGACTCAACATCCCGCAGATAGTTTACGGATAGTCCGCATTTCCTTGCCAAGGCCTTTTCCGATAAATTTGCCTGTTCCCGGGCTTTTTTTATTTCCTCCGCCAAACGATTCATCCAATCACCTCTTCTGTCATTGTACCTATTATTTTATCATGATCTTATTTCTTTCTCCAGAAGAACTTGCTCCCTGTATTTTTTCTGTAAATCCCCATAATGCTTCCCCATTGATAAGAAAATAGGTATAATATACCTATAACCTTTAATAAACATCAAGGGATTACACAGGATGGTACTCGTCATAAGTGATCGAATTAATAAGAGGATCAT
>CAZTIJ010000354.1:0-2077 GCA_964613365.1 uncultured Clostridiaceae bacterium
ACCGACCATAAAAATGGTCGGTTACGCTACCAGCTCCCTTTGAGAAAAGCGTCCAAATACTCCTCAAAGATCCATGCCCCCGTTAAGGTAACTATTTTATACCCCTCACTTAAAAAGCTAAACAATAAATTTGAATTTTTTGATAATCTTCACCGAAAAGCCCGAGGATTTCGTACCCTCATCAATTCTTCAACGATCAGTTGATGTCCGTGAGTTGTAGGATGAGGGTCCAAATTAGGATAGGGCTCCAAATTTGGTCGCCATAGCACAGAAAAACCTACCGCCCCTTCATCCCTTCGAAAGACATTATACACGTTTGCCATGCTGACTCGCCGTCCCTGATGCCGGCGCATGGTCTGGTTCATGGGATGGACCAATTCTTCCATCAATTGATAAAGCTCCGGCGACTCCAATTTGGAAACCGGGTTGTAAATGCTGAGAACGATAATATGAGCCTCGGGATTCAGATCGTGGATCGCTTCAATGATCCTCGGCCAGTCTTCCTGGAACTGAAATACTCCCTGCCACAGGGGACATTCCTCAGGATCCGCATACTTTAATTTTTCCAAAAGTTGTTGCGTCACCCAATACCAGCAATCAGCGCCTCTATCGGTTATTGCAGCTAGTAATTCTTCCACCGAAGCTTCTTCGGGATTTAACTCGTAATACATCATCATCGCACCGATCATCGGTTGCAGTACGTTATTTCCTCCGATGCTTATGGTAATAACATCGGCTTCTTCTACCATTTTCTCCACAGGCACAAAATTATAATTAGGCGCTATATCTGTTGAAAGCAGCCTTAAAAGACAAAAACTAGTCATCCCAGGCATGGCAACATTTCCACTCTCAAACTTTCCGTCATTTTTATACCAGTCTATAAACCAGTCCCAATCTGCCCCTGTCCATTCCGGCACTATCTCCCAACCAAACTCTTCAAGATACTCGGCGTATCCATCGAAATAACTTTGTCCCGGGTATGCACTCATGCCTGCTGCAATGGAATCCCCAAGATTCAAATAGTTTTGTGTCTCCACTTGGGGCCTTGCCGCCAGGGTATTAACCGGCAGGGCCAAAAGCAATGCCAGTACCAATATGAAAACCATCCACTTTTTAACCATGATCTTCCCTCCTTTTCAAATACACCAAAAACGCTACCCCTTGTTTTGATTATTTTTTGTTTTCGGCTCCCCCTTTCTTCCCAACAAAAAAACCGACCATAAAGATGGTCGGTTACGCTACTAACTCTCCTAGAGGAAAGCGTCCAATTACTCCTCAAGGATCCTCGTTCCCATTAAGGGAATACATTTATACCCCGTAAATTCAGTGGTAAACAGTTTTAAGTGTTTTTTCACAATATTCTGATTTTTATCCGTACTTCGGCTACTTCCTTATTACCGGGTTTCAATCGACACACTTCGGGTATGTACTTAAGAAAAAAAGAAAGCCGGGATTATTATGAACAAACAGGAACTATTGGAAGAACTTCGCTCCACCCTATCGGGAAAAACCTTTGATGCGCTATTGCCGCCGATTCTCTTTGCCCTGATCAACGCATTATTCGATTTGACGCCGGCTACCCTGGGAGCCTTTGGTATTGCCGGACTTCTGGGAGTCTATCGTTTCTTTAAGAAGCAGAACTGGTTTTACGCCCTGGGAGGCTTTCTCGCCGTAAGTCTTGCAGCGGGCTTTGCCTACTATACCGGCACTGCGGCGAATTACTTTATCGGCTCCATCGTAAACGGCGCCCTATTATTTTTCCTTGCCTTTATTAGCCTTTTGATCGGAAAGCCTCTGGCCGCCTGGCTATCCCATATCACCAGGGGCTGGCCCCTTTCCTGGTTTTGGCGCAGGGATGTAAAACCCGCCTACCGGGAGGTCACCCTGGTTTGGACAATCTTGCTTTTTATTCGTTTTGCCGTGAGGCTCTTCTTTTTTCAACGGGGCAGTGCTACGGAACTGGCCTTCGTAAATACCTTAACCGGCTGGCCGATGATGGTTCCGGTTTTGGTTCTTAGCTATATTTACGGCGTTTGGCGGCTGAAAAAGCTTCAGGGACCGGGGGTGGAGGATTATC
>CAZTIJ010000355.1:0-2040 GCA_964613365.1 uncultured Clostridiaceae bacterium
CAGCGGGGTTCCCACCCGCTATATGGCACGCCCTTCGTGGCGCACGAACCGTCCCCTCGTGATTAATTTTACTTGACAATCAACACGCCGGTATCAAAGGGCAAAATATCATTGATTTTGTGACCGAATGAGCCTGATCCTGTGCTAAAACTGACCCGGAGAAGCGCTCATTACCTGGTTGATAAATGTTTCACGGGGTATATATATCCTGCAGGAAGCTGACAGGAGTTCTAGTTGAGAGAATGAGGGGAGATGAGAAAAAGGAGTTGATTTTATGGAATTCTCAAGATCAGTGATGGATCTGATCAAGGAAAGAGTGTCGGTGAGGACCTATGAGGAGCAGAAAATTGACCCGGAGAAGCTGAAGAAAATCGAGTCCTATCTTGAAGCGCTAAACAAAGGAAAAACAACGAAGGATCGCTATCTTCTTATGAATATGGAGGATTTCAAGGAAGAGGAAGTAAAAACCATCTGGAAGCCCAATATCATCACAGGTACCCGGTACTGCATCGTGGGGATTTCCGACAAAGAGGCCATGAGCGAGATCTCCTTTGGATATGATTTTGAGAAGATTATTCTCTTTGCCACGGAACTGGGCTTAGGGACCTGCTGGTTGGGCGGAGCCTATAACCGGGAGGGCCTCTCAACATACATTGATCTTAAAGGAGAGGAAATGATCAGTCTAATCAGCCCCATCGGGTATGAGAAGGATGGTTTTCGATTCAAGCCTTCCGCAATGAATCTTGCTTTCCGCTCAAAGAGCCGGAAACCATGGAAGGTTTTGTTTCACAAGAATGTCCCAAAAAAACCCTTAACCGAAGAGGATGCAGGGGAATACAGAGATCCTCTGGAAATGGTCCGTCAGGCACCCTCGGGCTTTAATCGACAGCCTTGGAGGATCCTCAAGGAAAACGGGAAATACCACTTCTTTATCGGAACCCGGAGCACCTATGGTTTTCTCCCCCATGACATGGGAAAAATTGAAACCGGCATTGCCAAATGTCATTTTGAACTGACTGCAAAGGAAAAGGGGCTGAAAGGCCGATGGGAATCTCTGCCCGAAGATGCGCTCCCCTTTGAAATGCCTGAAAAATGGACATATCACGTCAGCTGGATTGATCAGTCATAATTCCTTGCCTGCGTTCGGGTAATACGGTCCGCAGGCGATACATAAGATTCATGTGTGCGCTTCTCAAAGGATTACAGTATTTTATCGGTTTACCTAGTAGCCGGATTCAATCCGCTCTTTTCCCTACTCTTTTGTGAGCATATTGGGATATGAATCTCCATACAATATTTATCATGTTCCCAGGGATGACACCTCTCATCATAAAACTCAAAGTCCAACTTATTATCATCAATTTCGTAACTGGAGTTTGGAAACCACTCCTCCAGTATATATTTCCAAGTCCCCTGAATCGAGCTGGCAAAACTTTCGTCCCCAACGAAAGGTGTTGTAAAGACCGCATAGCTTGCCCCAGGCACTTCAAGGCTATACATATTTCCCAGCATTCTATCGAAGTTTTCCACTTCTATGCCTAAAACATAAGAGAACTCATCGCCTTCCATCCGGTTATGGACACAAATACCGTATTCCCCATGTTTAACGGGGTTTTGAGTAGTATACAGTTGTTCTTCCTTCCCTTCAATACTGCACTGTTCCCAAAATGCGGGAATATCCCGAGAATGGGCTTTATTTTTCAATGTAGTTTTAAACTCAAAACCAAGGACTTTAAATGAGGTTCGCTGGATAATCTTAGGTTGTACGATAATGCCCCCGGTTTTATTTTCTGCTAACCGCTCTAGGATCACTCTTTGAGGATAGTCTATAGGGGCATGGGTGCGATAAAAATTCGGCGGGTATCCCAAAAATTTTTTAAAGGCTTTGGTAAACCCGGCATGGGTTTCAAATCCATAATTCAAAGCGATGTCCAGTACCTTATCTCCCTTGGATAGATCGTAAAGGGCATATTGCAATTTCCGTTTTGTGATATACTCCCCCACAGGCAGTCCTACAAACCTGTTACAAAGTTTATACTA
>CAZTIJ010000356.1:0-2031 GCA_964613365.1 uncultured Clostridiaceae bacterium
AACAACCTATAATATTCTCCAACGGGTGACAAAAAGGGGACGGAGGTGTTTTATTCATCAAATGACTCAAATACCTCCCTATATAATCTTAAATATGCTCCGTTTTTCTCGCGATATCTTAGATTTTCATATATATCAAACAGGCGACTTTATGAATAACAGTCATTTCAGTGAGAAGGGGACTAAATCATGGGTTTTTGGGCACCGCAAACAAGCGTCCTTACCTACTTATTTGGCGGTATAAACCCACATTCACTTATGGAAGCAAACCTCCCATGTCTAACCGGATCATTCTCTATCGAGACGTCCTAAATTCCCTCGTTCTGCCTATCCATAAAGTGGGTGTCCTCCTGCTCCGTTACCGAGTCATTGCTCTAATGGTGTGCGATGGACTACCTGCCTGTTTTGATAAATCTTTTGGTACTTCCGATTGGCTAGGTTCTCCAAGACGCAGCCTAGCCCTACATATTCATTTTCAAACGTTTATCCTGTCAATTAATCCTGATACTTTCTGTTTCAATCATCTATTATTAAAGGACCCTAATCGGCTACTTTTATTGAGTAAACCTTTATTATGCGGCTATTATGCGGCGAGTGGAGGAGATGGTCTTTGAATATCCTCCAGCATTTTCTCCCCGTCAAAAGCAATATCTTTGGTCAGTATCGCATAAAATACACGAATAAGTTTACAACAAAGGGCCACAATCGACTGTTTCTTCTTCATCGGGTTCGGTTTTTCTTTGATATTGTATTGATGCAGGGATTGAAAAGCTTCATTGTTGGAAACTAGGGAAAGGACCGCCTGGAACAGGGTGGTTCGAAGAAGCTTTCTTCCACGACGATTAATTTCCGTTTTTCCTTGATGATCCCCGGAACTGGATTCTTTGATCCCAAGGCCTGCATACTTTTGAATCTGTTTCGGTGATTGGAACCGTCGAATATCTCCTATTTCCCCAAGGAAGCCGGCGATGGTAATCGGTCCAATCCCTTTGATCAGAGAT
Source organism: uncultured Clostridiaceae bacterium (assembly GCA_964613365.1). GTDB lineage: Bacteria > Bacillota > Clostridia > Peptostreptococcales > T1SED10-28 > Isachenkonia. The sequence continues at coordinate 1,002 of CAZTIJ010000356.1, forward strand.
AACTTCTCTGTCGATGGAATGCTCTCACAAAGGCTTTCCATCAGTTGTTCAATCTTCTCTATTTGCTTTTCTTTCATACGATATTCAGCGATCAGCATCTCGATTTCCATGCTTGCTGCCACCGGTTCCGTTTTACGGCCGATACTTGCTTTAGCGGCCTCAATAAGGCGCTGAGCACGCTTAACTCCTACCGCTCGTATCTTCACATCTCGAAAGATTTGATTGATGGACCGGGCGTCCATTTTCTTGATCTGTGAAGGCAGTGCCAACCGGGAGAGTACTTCGATACTGGCTTCACCAAAAGGATCTTTAAATACCTCTTGATACTCCGGAAAGTAGATCTTTAGCCAGCGCTGCACTTTATTTTTCATCCGGCTTATATCCCTTTTTAGGCGAACATGATTGTTGTTGGCAATCCGTAGCTCGGCGTAGACTCCTTCCGGGATATGGGGATAGCTGTACCGCCCATCAATTACTAGTTTTGCGATGACTTTCGGGTCTTTTTTATCACTTTTGGATGGATTATTATCATCCAAAGCTTTACTCTGCTTTACATGGGTAGAGTTCACTAAAACCAAGGGGCTCTGCTTAGCTTTTAAATGATCCGCCAAGGCGTACCAGTAATGACCGGTGGGTTCAGCGCCGAGCAAGAACTCAGATAAGTGATGTTTTTTCTGTAACTCTGCAATCCAACGATCCAGTACTTTAAAACCTTCTGCGGTATTATCAAAGCATAAATATTTGGTGAATTCAATGCCTCGCCAGTTGAATGCTCGGGCATAATGCGTCTTACTTCCAACATCAATTCCTACGACCAACGTGTTTTCTGTAACTTGATTAATTTTCTCATTTTGTGTACAATACATTAAGAATGACCTCCAATAGTTTTAGATTTGTCCTTCTCGGGAACATTTATCTAATTCTATCGCGAGGTCATTCTTTTTTCAAATCCTATTTAAGACGATTACGGGAATGCTCCGTCCCCTTTGGGTCATTTGGGTCACTTTGGCTCATATGAACTCACTTAGTC
>CAZTIJ010000357.1:0-2005 GCA_964613365.1 uncultured Clostridiaceae bacterium
CCAATATGGAGCGCTACAAGGAACGAAAGCTCTATGAAAGCAAGGAAGAGATCGGGGAGATCTACGTGGACCGTATGGTCATGCCCATCGTCGTGAAAAACAGCGTATTCGGCCATGTTTTCGCCTGGGGCCTCAGCACACCCCTGGGGGGCTTTGATCTTTCCGTACTGGAAGCCACGGCCACCACCATGTCCCTGGATATGCTTCGAAAGCTTTCCATCAAGGAAGTGGAGAACCGTTACAAAACCGAGTTTTTTGAAGAGTTGGCATCCCTGGAAGCCTACCGCAGGGAAAAGGCCATGGAAAAAGCGGAGATGTTCAGCCTGGATCCCCAGGATGACTACGTAAGCGTAATCATCAATTTTGATTCGAAAAAGGGGCAGAGCCGGGACTTTATGGAGGATGACATGTCTCGCATCCTAAACCTTTCCGAAAGGTTGTTGGATGAGTACCGGATCAACGGTGTGGTGATCAACAAAACCGACAGCATCATTCTGGTATTATCCTTCGGGAAAAAAGAAAAGGGAGATCGAAGAATCCGAGGGATCAAAACCCACTTGGAAAAAGCCATCCAACTCCAGTCCATCAGTGTGGACATCCATGTGGGGGTGGGACGCATCTATCCCGGTATGGAGAACTTCCATAAGAGCTTTAAGGATTCCCTAAAGGCCATGCGGATTTCCAAGGTCGGCCAAGAATCGGGGGTGGTGGGCTACGATTCCCTGGGAGTGTTTAAGATTTTAAGCCAGGACCATTTGGATGAAGAGTTGGAGAAGTTCTACGACGAGACCCTAAAGCCCCTGGTGGAATATGATCGGAAAAAATCCACGGAATTGGTCAAAACCCTGGAAGCCTACTTTGCCTTTAACGGAAACTTTAAAAAAATCTCCAATGAGCTGTTTGCCCACTACAACACCGTGCTGTATCGGATGCAACGGATCAAAGAGGTCACGGGAATGAACCTGGAGGACTTCGATGACCGGCTGAACCTGGAGATCGCAGTGAAAATCAAAAAGCTCCTGGGAAAGTAAGGGAGACGTCAGGAATCCTTGAAAAACATCATAAAGTATAAAAGACATAAAAAAGAGGGCTATTGAAAAAGCCCTTTTTTTATGTCTTCTTTTTTTCTCTTTTTTCTCGTCTCTTTTTACAGCGGGTCCCGATTATTCTTCCAGTAAGGCCACTGCCCGGATGGGCGAGCCGGTACCGTCCCGGATTTTAAGGGGCAGCCCCATGTATAAAAACCGTTGGTTTACAACCTGATCCAGATTGCAGAGGTTCTCGGTGTTGGTAATGTTGTATTCTCCGCAGATCAGGTGACCGGAGAAATCAATGTCCTCGGGATGGTCGATGGCCGGGGCGTCCACGCCGATGTTGATGGCCCCCTTTTCCGCCAGCCACTTGGCGCCGTTGTAGCTAAGGCCGCTGTACTCCGTCTGCCACTTTTCCGTGTTGAAGTTTCGGTCGTAATGACCGGTATATAAAAGAACGATATCCCCTTTGCGTATATCCAGACCGGACTTTTGCAACCCTTGTTCCAGGTCCTTGGCTTCGATGTAACGGGTGGGGGGGATGTGGCTTAGGTCCAGACAAATGGCGCTTCCCCAGAAGTGGTCCAGGGACATTTTGTCGATGGTGGGTCCCTCGGGGTTGTATTCCCACACACCGTCACTATGGGTACCGCAGTGCTCACTCATCAGGAGATTTCTTGCGGAAAAGCCGAGGGATTGGCTTCCCGTATCCTGCATGTTTTCTTCATGGGTCATGTTCTCCATAATGAAGGTTTTTTGATGCATGGGAAAGACCGACATACCTTGAAAAATTTCCTGGGATAAATCAATGATTTTCAAACCCAATGTCAACGCTCCTCTCATTTGACTTTCGAATCCCTTTAAGTGTATCACTTTTTTGAACGGGATTCGATGCTGTTTTTATTATACTATTTAGACATTTGATTTGCTTTATAAATAAGTAACAAAATAAAAAAACCGCAGGAACCGGGGAA
>CAZTIJ010000358.1:0-2001 GCA_964613365.1 uncultured Clostridiaceae bacterium
TGCCAATGGATGGAACATGGCGGCATTGGGCATACTGGTCGTGTTTTCCTCCTTAATCATCCTTTCGGTTATCATTTCCCAGCTCCACAAGGCATTGACATTATGGCAGAAAAAAGGTGACTGGCTGCCGGGGAAAAACCGTTCTGAAACCACCGTGCCCGCCGCAGAAGCCCTTAATAATGAAACCGCAAAACATGACCCGGCAGAAAGCATAACGGACTCAGGGACAAAACGCCCGGCCCTTTCAGAGCGTTCCGAAAACGCACCCGTCAGTCCCCGCAGCACTGATGAAATCTTACAGGCATGGTCACCGCTGTTTGAAAAACTGGATACCCCCTTCGATCTTGCACAACTCTATAAATTGGCAGATGAAGAGGATATGCCTCATCCTCATCTGACCATAACCCGGCTGCGGGAAGAAAATCTTCTCATTCCGGATGAAAGCCGGAAGTATACCTTTACCCCCCCTCAGAAATAAAACGGCCCCCCGCCAACGCGCAACCGGCCCTGAAACATCTCCGGTGCGCAGCCGGCAGCACAACCGGCGTATTGAGGCATTCTGTCTGGCAGTGTCTGACCAGGGTATTTTGTCACGCAGGGAGGATTTATATAAACAATGGATAAATTTCTGCATTTTATAAGCCAAACCGGCTTCGCCAACATCGAATTGTCAAGCATTCTCATGATGGTCATCGCCCTTTTTCTCCTTTACCTGGGCATTGCAAAAAAGTATGAACCCCTTTTACTGGTTCCCATCAGCTTCGGGATGCTGCTGGTCAACTTCCCCCTTTCCCCCCTGATGGGCCTTCCGGAAAACGGCCAGCCCGGCGGATTGCTCCATTACCTCTATATCGGCATCGACCTGGGAATCTATCCGCCGCTTATTTTCCTGGGCATCGGCGCTCTCACGGACTTCTCGCCGCTTATTTCCAACCCCCGGACCCTTCTGCTGGGCGCCGCCGCACAGATCGGTATCTTCGGAACATTTCTGGGCGCACTGGCCCTTGGCTTCAGCGCCATGGAAGCCGGCTCCATCGGAATCATCGGGGGGGCGGACGGCCCCACGGCCATCTATCTCTCCTCTCAGATGGCCCCGCACCTGTTAGGCGCCATTTCGGTGGCAGCCTATTCCTACATGGCCCTTGTCCCGATGATTCAGCCGCCCATCATGCGCCTGCTCACCACGAAAAAAGAACGCATGATCGTCATGACCGAACTGCGTGAGACCAGCCGGGCGGAGCGGATCCTGTTTCCCATCATTGTCATACTGATAACAGGCCTTTTTCTGCCCACCGCCCTTCCTCTGCTGGGAATGCTGATGCTGGGCAACCTCTTCAGGGAGTGCGGTGTAACCGAACGCCTCAGCAAGGCATCCCAGAACGAACTCAACAACATCATCGTCATCTTTCTGGGACTGTCGGTCGGCGCAAAGTGCGGCGCGGAATACTTTCTGACCATCGAAACAATACAGATCATCGTTCTGGGGCTCGTGGCATTTTCAGTCGGGACGGCAACCGGAGTCCTTATGGGAAAAGTCATGTGCAAGGCCACCGGCGGGAAAGTCAATCCCCTGATCGGTGCGGCAGGGGTCTCCGCGGTTCCCATGTCCGCACGGGTATGCCAGAGCGTGGGGCAGAAGGAAAACCCCAACAACTTTCTTCTCATGTTCGCCATGGGTCCGAACGTGGGCGGTGTCATCGGCTCCGCCATTGCCGCCGGCATTTTCCTTGCGGTGCTGTAAAGGATGAAAAAAAAGCTTAAAAACCGGATCTACCACCGGGTGCTGCCCCGCATCGGCCTGTTTTTAGTAGGGGCACTGTCGGCTACCTGCAGGGTGAGGATCATCGGAGCGGAAAGCGAGAGCAAAGCCCTGAAGCGGGACAATTCCCTGATCTATGCATCCTGGCATCAGCGCTTTTTCCCTGGTATTACATTTTTCGCAAGGCGTAAACCGATCGCCATCATGATCAGCCAGAGTCGGGACGGCGAACTCATCGCATC
>CAZTIJ010000359.1:0-2000 GCA_964613365.1 uncultured Clostridiaceae bacterium
GCTATGCCAACACCGAAGCCGATTCATCTGCACGACTAAAGTCGCGAGTATTCTCGGCTATTCGATAAAATTTTAGGGATTTTCATTCGTAGAATATCTGCTGTGGGACCCAAAAATCAACAGCCATGAGTCTGAATTTTTACAGACCCATGACTGCTATTGTTGCTGTGGTTGGAAAGCAGAACATATACATCATGCTCTTATTATCCGCCGCCTAAGGGTAGCAGGATCAGCACCTTGTCCTGGTCCTTTAGGGGATCTTTTCCCTTTCCTTCTTTTCCGTTAACAAGTGTTGTGGCATTTCCCAACATTTCCTGCTCTTCGGCAGTACGTTGGTTTTTAAGCTTATTCAGTAAATCCTCTAGGGATGTGTCCTCCGGAAGAGTCAGAGAAAATTCTTTCTCGGAATCCAATCCGAAAAGTCTCACTGTTATTTCCATAAATTTTCCCACCTCGTCTTATAGCTATGATCAATATCGACACTCTATTTTCCATACAAATCCTCAATCACTTTTTTCAACCCTCCCAGGTCTTCCATCTGCTCCTTCGGAGGTTTTCCGGAGTCCGAATCCCATCCCAGGGCTGCAAAGAAGTTCGCTCCAAGCTTTTCATGATCCACGGTTTTTCCCTTTAAGGGTCCCGTTTCTTGAGGCGGTTTTCCCACGGCTCTCAAAGTAAGGGTCATATCCTTCGGTGTGATCCCTTCCCGTAGATTAAAGGCGTGACGCTGAATGTAAATCCTGAGGCCTGTCTTGTAGGCGATTTCATCGTTGAACTCTCTACCGGTGATTCCTTCAATAAACTGGTGATAAAGCCTTTTCGGGGTTACACCACTACCGAAAAGACAAAACCCCGCCGTGTTAAGAACTTCCCGATGAACCATGAGTTTTACATCGATTTCTCCGGTGTCCTCATAGTCGTATTTATCACCTTTTTGTCTATTGCCCATATGAAGACTTCCCAGGCCACCTTTCACATGACGTCCCGGGGTGGGATCAAACTGATAGGTTCGGGCAAGACCCGGGGCATAGCGTGGATCATGCATGGGGAGCTCGATACCGCTGGCAGTCTGTAAGTACCCTTCTCCCTTTCCAAAATGCTTAGCAGCATAGGCCGAACCGTTGGCAAGGATTTTTCCTATGCCCTGTCCCTGAACCATTTTCTCCAACATCTGAACAACGGCTTCCCCGTTGCCCCAGGTAAGGTCGATTCCATCCAATTCATCTTTACTGAGTAGCCCTTCCTCATAGCATTCCATGGCCCAGGCGATAGTCATGCCGGCAGAGATGGTATCGATGCCATAGGTATTGCAGAGTTCGTTACAGTGTATGATTACATCTTCTTCGTCGCATAGAAGACTGGGGCCAAAAGCCCCTGCGGTTTCATATTCCGGTCGCTGGGTACTCTCCACCGGCCACCGACCGTCGGGAACGGAATACTCCGCACCGCATCCCAATGGACAGCTGTTGCAATGATATTTTTCGGTTTTGTATCGGTCCATGTTCTCCGATCCCACTTTTTCCGCGGAAGTCTCTCCAAAGTCTCGTATTCCAATGCCCTTCCAGTTTTTCACCGGGCTATCCCCACTTAAGGAAGCACTGGGGGTCCCTCCCCCGGTGCCTCGTTCACCCATTCGTTGAATCCCTTTGTTTTCTTTTTTATTTTTACTGATCTCCATATTGGCATCCCGAATCTTATCAGGGTCCGCCACTTCGGTAGTAAGGGTTCCTCGAACCACCACAGCTTTCAGGTTTTTGGAGCCCATAACCGCGCCTCCTCCCCCACGGCCCGGAGCCCGGTGGCGATCATTGATAGGGCAGGCCAGATAGGATTGATTTTCCCCGGATTTTCCGATAATGGAAGCCCGGATTTTTTCCTCTCCCGTTTCCTCTTGCAACAATTTCAACGTTTCCTTTGTGGTTTTCCCCCATATTTTCTCGGCACTGCGTATCTCCACGTTTCCATCCTTGATATAAATGTAGACCGGTTTTTTTGCTTTT
>CAZTIJ010000360.1:0-1992 GCA_964613365.1 uncultured Clostridiaceae bacterium
CCGGAAAAGAGATCGATCAGCCCTTACTAAATCCCGACGGAAGTTATAACGAGGGGGTACATCAAAAATTATTAGAAAATCCCAACTTAATCGACGATCAGATCAAATACGCCGTAGGGATGGATGAAACCATGCCCATCAACCTAACGGGGCTAGAACTTTTCGAAGACCAAAGGGCCCTTACGGATTGGTCCGGGGCGATGGAATTGCCTAAGGATTTTGAGGAAAGTCCGAAGCAGATTGACTTAATGGGCTTTAGACTTGAAGTGGAGCTAGAGACGGAGGAAGTACTGGACGGTGACGGGAATATTGAAACGCCGGCTACGTATACGATGAGCCTGGATCGTTTGGCCTTTGATGATGACGGGGAGATGGAATACGAAAACATCCCGTTAGAAAACCTTAGCGAAGTGGAGGGGAGCGAAATTTTCAATGGTTTGGAAAACGTTGAAACGGCAATAAACGAGTTTTTCAACGATGAAGATGACCTTCAAGAGCTAAATCAAGCTTTTATCCAACAACAAATGCTAAACGCTGATCCCGGTGCGGACATTAATCCGGAGAACATCGACAACTTCTTAAACGGTAACGAAAACTCCTTTGTGTTTGAAGGACAGCGAATATACCGCTTAGAAAATTTCAATTTTGAAACCACCTCCGTAAGCAGCAACAACCTAATGGAAAATAAGGAAAGTGGCTACGAAAAACAAATCGCTTTTTCCGCCTCGCCGAAAAAGCCGGGAGTTATCGCTATGCTTGACCGGGTGGAAGAAAACCTACTGGAAGGTGACCAAGAAGCCTTAAGTGATGATTTAGGAGATTTTGACCGATTCATGGATGTGGCCCTTACCGCACGTTCCACCTTAGGGGCCAGGGTTAATCGCGGAACCTTAGTACGGGACCGGATTGAAAGTGATCGAATTAACTTCCGGGAACAACTATCCAACGTGGAAGACGTGGATATGGCGGAGACTATAACCAAACTGTTAAACGAGGAAAACGTATACCGAGCTTCCTTATCTGTTGGGGCAAGGATTATTCAACCGACACTAATTGACTTTTTGAGGTAACTCAAAAAGTCTTTTCTCTAAAGAGGGTGAGATCATGAGTTTAACCATTGATTTTCAATTAGCACAAATCGGAATCAACTCGGAAATCGGAAGATTTCAGATTCAAAATGCCAATCCGAGGGTAAATATCCAAACCCGGCAGCCAAGTCTTTCGATGAATATACAGCCACCTGCGGTGGTTCTCGACCAAAGTGATGCTATGAGGGAAATTGGCGTAAAAAGCCCGATGAGTCTTGCCTATGAATACGCGGGGAAGGGCAGACAAGGGGCTGCTCAAGGAACGGCACGAATTGTTCGTGAGGGTGAGCAACTTCGGGACCACCACAAAGGCGGTTCGGTGGAGCAAATTGCAAAGGGAAAGAAATTCAACAAAGAACGAGGCTATAACGTAGAATTGATGCCGAAGTCCATGGTAAAAGTCGATCTAAATCGAGGTCGTACCGATGTGAATCTACAACCGGGAGATGTAAACATTTCTGCAAATACCCAACCGACACAGATCCGATTTCAGCGTGGAAACCATCAAACCTATTTAATTCGACAAGGATACTTTGATGTTAACTACACCGGAGAGCGACTGAATCGATTGATCGGCTAAGGAAAGGATTAAAACGATAGGATTCACATGTTTAATCATTGTAAATAAAGGATATAAAATATAGGAAATCAAATTAAGGAGGCAGACCATGGAACTACATACCAAGCATTTTGGAAAGATTGAAGTAGAAAAGGAAAACATTATTACCTTCCCCGATGGGATCCCGGGCTTTGAAGAGGAAAAACAGTTTACCATTATTCAAAATCCCGATGAAAATCTACCCTTTCACTGGCTACAAGCGATCAATGAAGGAGACTTAGCTTTTGTGATTATGAATCCTTTTATTTTCCGACCGGATTACGACATTAAAATCTCTGATAGCGT
>CAZTIJ010000361.1:0-1988 GCA_964613365.1 uncultured Clostridiaceae bacterium
GATCGTCTTTAAAAGTCCGAAACTGGAGGAAAACAACCGCCATTTTCATGAACTGATGACGGAAGGCATGGAGATATCTTTTAAGGAAAAGGGAAACATCCGTACCAAAAGAGTATATATTATAGACTTTGAACACCCGGAAAATAATGACTTTTTAGCGGTCAATCAGTTTACCGTAGTAGAAAGAGAAGACCGACGACCCGATGTGGTACTGTTCGTCAATGGGCTTCCCTTAGTGGTTATGGAAATTAAATCCCCAAGCGATGAAAAAGCCGGAGTGCTTCAGGCATATAATCAGATACAAACCTATAAGCGGGATATTCCGTCCCTATTTAACTATAACGCATTTTGTATTCTTACCGATGGGGTCAATGCCAAAGCGGGAACCATTACCTCCAATGAAGAACGGTATATGAACTGGCGAACCGAGGATGGAGAAGAAATTCTGCCACTCCATTATTTTCAGTATAAGCCCATGATTCGTGGAATGCTTAATAAAGAGCGGTTAGTGGATATTATTAAAAATTTCATCCTGTTCCATGAATCCAAGGAGCAGCAGTGGGATGAAGAAGGAAAAACCTTTCATGAAAACAAAAGTATCATTAAGATTATGGCGGCCTACCATCAGTATTATGCGGTGAAAAAAGCGATTGATCGTACCATAGAAGCAACAAAAGAAGACGGGGATCGAAAGGTGGGCGTGATTTGGCACACCCAGGGCTCGGGTAAGAGTCTTTCCATGGTCTTTTATACCGGAGAGCTAATTAATGTACTGAACAACCCCACCATTGTGGTCATTACCGACCGAAACGATTTGGATGATCAGCTTTACAAAACCTTTGCCCAATCGGAACAGCTGCTTCGTCAAAAACCTCAGCAGGCCCATGTCAGACGTCTAAAGGATCATCAAAAGGTCAACGGCGAGATCAACGGCCTTTATGATTTACTAAACGCCCGGGAATCCGGCGGGATCATCTTTACAACGATTCAAAAGTTCCAGTCGGAAGAGGGGGAAATGCCCGTACTTACCGACCGAAAAAATGTGATTATCATAGCCGATGAGGCCCACAGAAGCCAATACGGACTGGAAGCGAAGGCCAATGAGAAGACCGGAGAAGTAAAATACGGATATGCCAAACACTTACGAGACGCCCTGCCGAACGCTTCATTTATCGGGTTTACCGGAACGCCCATTGATTTGGAAGACCGATCCACCACAGCGGTTTTCGGCCATACCATCGATACCTATGATATGACCCGAGCCGTGGAAGACGAATCCACCGTACGCATTTATTATGAAAACCGAATCATCAAACTCGACGCCGTGGAAGCGGAACTTAAGTCACTAGATGAGGAATTTGAAGAGTTAACCGAAGGGGAAGAGGACTATCAGCGGGAAAAACACAAAAGCCAGTGGTCAAGACTGGAAACCATTGTAGGCTCCCCTAACCGAATTCAAAAGCTGGCGGCGGATTTGGTTCATCACTACGAAGAAAAATCCAAAACCATCAAAGGAAAGGCCATGGCCGTTTGTATGAGTCGCCGAATCTGTGTGGAACTTTATGAAGAGATTATTAAACTTCGCCCCGACTGGCACAGCGATGAAGCGGAGAAGGGGAAAATCAAGGTGGTCATGACCGGAAGCGCTGCCGATTCGGAAAAATACCAACAACATCTCGGCGGAAAACGACGCAGGGATCTTCTGGCCAAACGGATGAAAGATGAAGACGATGAGCTGAAAATTGTCATCGTTCGGGATATGTGGCTTACCGGATTTGACGTGCCTTCCATGCATACCATGTATATCGACAAACCGATGAAAGGCCACAACCTGATGCAGGCCATCGCTCGGGTAAACCGGGTATTTAAAGATAAATCCGGCGGGGTCATTGTAGATTACCTTGGCATCTTTGAGAGCCTTAAAAAGGCCCTCAGTCAATATACCGACGTGGACCGAAAAAATACCGGTATTGATACGTCCGTAGCTG
>CAZTIJ010000362.1:0-1965 GCA_964613365.1 uncultured Clostridiaceae bacterium
TCGGATCCGACGGATTGGAAGGCTGTCAGCATACCTTAAGTGAAATTGTGGGAAATTCCCTGGATGAGGCCAATGCCGGCTATGGGGATAAAGTCATGATTAACCGTTATCGGGATTACTCCATCGAGGTCATCGACTTCGGACGGGGAATTCCCATAGAATATAATGACAAAGAAGAAAAATACAACTGGGAAATCGTATTTACGATTTTGTATGGTGGGGGGAAGTACCATAACAACCAAGCGGGCAGCAGCTATAAGTTCAGTGTGGGCCTTAACGGCCTGGGCACCGCCGCAACCCAGTTTGCATCAGAATTTATGGATGTAGAAGTGGTACGGGACGGCTATCAGTATACCCTGAATTTCAAACAAGGGGAGAATATCACCGGGACCCCTGAGGGATATCGGAGAGAAAAAAATCCTTCGGACCCAACGGGGACAAGGATTCGTTGGAAACCGGACTATCAGGTGTTCAATGAAATTAAAATTCCTTTGGAATATTTTCAAAGGGTGTTAAAACGCCAAGCCATTGTAAATAAAGGCATCACCTTTGAACTATATGATGAGTTTTCCGGGGAGACCTATACTTACCTCTACCCCCGGGGAATTGTGGATTATGTAAAAGAGCATGGTGAAAAGGGGGCTTTAACCGATCTGAAATACTATGAAGGGGAAAGCAAAGGTCGGGACCGTTCGGATAAACCGGAGTACCATGTAAAAATGGAAGTCGCCTTTGTGTTTAACAACGAGGCCCAGGTGTTGGAGTACTTTCATAATTCCAGCTTTTTAGAGCACGGAGGAGCGCCGGACAAAGCGGTGAAAAATGCATTCGTAGCCTCCGTGGATCAAAATTTAAAGGACCGGAACCTTTACAAAAAAGGAGAAAAAAAGATCACCTTTACGGACATTGAAGATAGTCTGATTTTAGTAAGCAATACCTTTTCCACGGAAACCAGCTATGAAAACCAGACCAAAAAAGCTATCACCAACGGTTTTATACAACAGACCATGACGGCTTTTTTGAAAGAAAAGCTGGAAATTTACTTCATTGAAAATGCCAAGGACACCAAAGCAATTCTTGAACAGGTGCTGATCAACAAGCGAAGCCGGGAAAAAGCCGAGAAAACCCGAATTGACATCAAGAAGAAACTGAATAAAAAAATGGATAACATCACCAACAAACCGAAAAAGTTTGTGGACTGTCGAAGTAAGGATAGGAACCTAAGAGAACTCTTTATTGTAGAGGGAGATTCCGCTCTGGGAAGTACCAAAATGGGCCGGAATTCCGACTTTCAGGGTATCATGCCCGTACGGGGAAAAATACTTAACTGTCTAAAATCCGACTACGATAAAATTTTCAAGAACGATATTATCGTGGACCTGTTAAAGGTTTTAGAATGCGGTGTGGAGCTGAATACCAAACAAAAGGATCTTAACACTTTTGATATAGATCGTTTAAACTGGAATAAAATTATAATCTGTACCGATGCGGACGTGGATGGTTTTCAAATCCGAACCCTGATACTGACGATGCTCTATGTTTTAACGCCCACTTTGATTGAAAAGGGATATGTCTATATTGTGGAATCCCCGTTGTATGAAATAACCGACAAGAAAAACACCTACTTTGCCTTTGATGAAGGGGAAAAGCGGGATATTGTCAAAAGCATCAAAGGGAAGTACACCCTGCAACGATCCAAGGGTCTCGGTGAGAACGAAGCGGATATGATGTGGGAGACCACTATGAATCCCGAAACCCGGCGACTGATTCAAGTGACCCCGACGGATATTAAGCAAACCAAGGATGCCTTTGACCTGTTTTTAGGGGACAACTTAGAGGGCAGAAAAGAGTATATCGAAGTCCACGGTTCAAAATATATTGATGAAGTGGATATCATCTAATCATGGTTCGTGCACAGGGAAGAACTAGGAGGCGTGAATGTTGCAAGGAAATGTGAATCAAACC
>CAZTIJ010000363.1:0-1949 GCA_964613365.1 uncultured Clostridiaceae bacterium
AGGCATTATGGCGGTACCGGTAATACAGATCGAGGAGGAACTGATTACCGGATTTGATAAAGAACGGGTAGATGAGTTGTTAGGACTGTAAGAGTCGAGGGATTATTGAAAACATGGGAAAACAAAAAGACCGGGAAGAAGTGTTCTTTCCGGTCTTTACTATGGAATAAAAGCCTTTATGGACAAAAATCGATAAATCCGGATCAGATCCGATACTTCTTCAGCTCTTCCCGAAAGTTCCCCGTAAGCTTTTGAAGCATTTCAATATTCGAGGAAAGATCCTTAACCTTTTCCGCATACTGGGTAACCCCGGAGCTCATTTCCTGGGAGGCGGCGGAGTTTTCCTCGGCAATGGCGGCCAGGGAGTGGATGTTTTCCACCACCCCGGTAAGCTTTTCCGTTTCCTCGGATAACTGACTGACGAGGGAGACGATGCTCTGGGATACCCCGGAAATTTTCTCGGTGTAGCTTTCATTATCCACGGTAACCCGTTCCAGGGTCTGGTTGGAAGCCTCCAGATTCTCAAACTGGGTTTCGATGCGCTCCACGAAGGCGGAGATTTTGGAAATAAAAGAATCCAGCTTGGTATTGATTTCCCCCACGGCTTCCTTGGAGTTTTCCGCCAGGGAACGGACCTCTTCCGCCACTACGGTAAAGCCTCGACCGTGTTCACCGGCGCTGGCGGCCTCAATGGCGGCATTCAGGGCAAGGAGATTGGTCTGGTCGGCAATGCCCTCCACGGTACTGGAGATGTTCATGATTTCTCTGGCTTCCGAGGCCAGCTCCTTTCCTTCCCGGTTTACATGGGCAAAATTATTCTTCACGCCGTTGATTCGCCGGTTGACCTGTTGGATTTCTTCGAAGGACAGCTTTAAGCTTTTTACCGCATCCTCCAGCTCGTTTTTCATTTGGGTTTCGTCTTTTACAATGTTGTTGACGGTGGAAATATTGGTGTCCAGAATGCCCACCGCATGTTCCGTTTCCTCCGCCTGGCTGGAGGCGCTTTCCGCCACGTCGTTGACAATGCCGTCGATGGAAGTGGAAAGTTCCTTCATGTTTCCGGCGATGTCGGAGAATCGTTCCACGAAGTTATTCATATCATCGGTACCGCCTTTTAGGAACAGAAAATCCTTTTGAAGGCGCCCTTTGACTTCGATGAGATCCCGGTTGATTTCCTCCACCAGATCATTGGTTTTAAGATGGGTTTTGCTTCCGAAATCCAGATCCTTCATTTTGTCCAACTCTTTTTTAAAGAGTTTGGTCGGTTCGGTGATAACATAAGCGCTGAGGTATCCCGCCACCAATACGACCCCCGTGATGAGAAGGCTATGACCCCAGTGAAAATCCCCCATCCGGTTTTGAAGTATCAGGGTGCTGATAAGAACCAACACCGTGGGGAACAAAGATATTTTTAAGGGAAGGTCCCGAATGAAGCCCAGTCCAAAGGCCCGGGAAGTACCGCGGTCAATGGTCTGATCCGGGCTTTTTTCAAAAATTAGGTGGACCCGCAAAAAGTGCTTGCCGTCATTGTCCACCCCGGAATCCAAAACATGGTATTCGAGGTTTTCCTTGAAAAAAGAGGCGCTGCCCTCCAACAGTCCTAGAAAATAACTGCCCAGGTTTCTTTTGGAACGGTAATGGATCTCCACTTCCTTATCACTAAGTTCTCTGGCCACCAGGCGAGGAGGGTTGGACCCTTTTACTATTTTCGTAAGCTGACTATGTACATCATCCATCATGGTCAAAAAACCCTTTAGGCTGTAACGCTGGAAATAAGAGGGAAACCACTTATGAAAGGTTGAGATGTTTTGTCGACCCACCTGCTTCCAAATATCCTCGGAGCTTTTCCCTGTCTTTTGGGATAGGTGTTCGAAGACCTTAAAGATTTTTTCATCTTCGATATCATCCAGGGGGGAGATGATCTGATCCCGATCCCACTGAAGGGTCTC
>CAZTIJ010000364.1:0-1934 GCA_964613365.1 uncultured Clostridiaceae bacterium
GGCTACTTCTTCGCCCCTTTTTCTGCTTTTTGTCCAGACACTAGCGTTAAGCCCGTAACAGGATTCATTGGCAAGGCCGACTCCTTCCTCCAGCGTTTTAAAAGTCATGATCGGTAATACAGGACCGAAGGTTTCTTCCTGCATGATTTCCATTTGATGATTCACACCGGTTAACACGAGAGGATAAAAAAAGTTATTCTCGACTTTTAAGGGGGTTTCCAATGTTGCTCCCATTTCAACTGCAGCTTCAACTTGTCTTTGTACATGGTTTATTTGATCTATACTGGTCATAGCACCAATATCATCTTCTCTTGTCGAACCGACGTTTAACTGTCCCACCCTTCTTTTCAGCTTTTCCGTAAACTCCTTTGCAATCTCTTCTTGGAGGTATAATCGTTCCACCGAGATACATACCTGTCCCGAGTTAACAAAGGCGCCATAAAGGGCGCCTTCAACCGCCCGATCTATGTTAGCATCCTTTAACACCAACATTGGATCTTTGCCTCCCAGCTCTAGTTCCACAGGAATGAGTTGCCTGGAAGCCTGTTCCATAATCTTCTTTCCGGTGGATACACTGCCGGTGAAAAAGATTTTATTCGGTTTTGCTTCAATCAAAGCAGTTCCTACTTCCCGCCCACCCTGTACAACCTGAACAACCCCCTGTGGCAGACCGGATTCTATCATAATTCGGTCGATCAATGCACCAATGGTCGGCGTAACATTAGAAGGCTTAATTACCACGGTGTTGCCTGCCGCAAGGGCGGTGATTATAGGAATCATCGCTAATTGAAATGGGAAGTTCCACGGTGAAATGATCCCGATCACCCCTAAGGGTTTATACGTAATATAGGATTTCCCTCCCTGAAAGGTCAGAGGGGTTTCCCGTTTCTTAGGTTTTAAAAAACTTTCCGTATTTTTCTCATAGTATCGGATAAATTCTACCGTCGGCAGGATGTCACTCATTAAAGATTCCGTTAACACCTTTCCCGTATCTTCGGAAATAATGTTCGCGTATTCATCTAAATGATCCATAATATTGTGGCGTATTTTTTTTAAATAGGTCATACGTTTTTTTATTGAAATTTGTTTCCAGTTAGCAAAACTCCTTTGGCTGTCCACCACTGCCTTTTTCACTTCCACAGGACTACTTCGCTGATATTCACCGATTATCTCCCCGGTGGCAGGATTGATGGCTTGTAATGTATCCATATACCTCCTCCTTTTCTTACCCGTTACTATACCTTTACCACGAAAACCGGATCTCTAACAGTTAAACACATATATTTCATTGGAAAAATAAAAATAGGGGGATTCCCCTATTTTTTTATCCTAAGACAGAACAGTCCCATATTCTTATTTGATTTCTTGGGTTTTAAAAGAATTTAGAAATTCAGGAAGGGTATCCTTCGTTCCGTTAATTGCCACTACAAAGCTGACATTGTACTTCAACTCCAGATCCATCATTTTATCAAAAAGTTTTTCCAGTTCATCGGTGTTTTTGCCGGTGATTCGGTATAGGTTATCAATAAATATCCGTTCAATATCATAATTCGAAGCCACCACGCCGCTGATAAAACCGATCAACTCTTCTTCTGATTGAATTTGGTAATCCCTGATACCAATAAACCGAATCCGATAGTCCACTTGAAACATGTTACTGTTATCAAAATCAATAAAAATATTGTGGCCTTTACAGGTTTCTAGAGCTTCATTTGCCATGGCCACCAATTTTTTTGTTTTACCACTGCCTTGTTCTCCTATGATTATTTCATTCATACGAATACCTCCTCAGTATAGTCTATGGTTTTTATTCTATGAAATACGCTACTACTATATAGTATTCTATATTTTCTGAAATTTTTCCTGCTAAAAACAAAAATAATTTTCAAAACTTTATTTTTGTTTTTCCATTTCTTTCTCGTAAGCCCGGCCTC
>CAZTIJ010000365.1:0-1934 GCA_964613365.1 uncultured Clostridiaceae bacterium
GAAAAACGATGAGCGGTTTTCCGGCCTGCAGGACCTGGCCGGCAGGAAGGTTGCTGTTCCTGAGGGTTTTTATTACGAGGAAATTCTTGAAACCCACTACCCGGAACTCCGGGTGGTCCACGAAAAAGATACCCTTGGCTGCCTGATGGCGGTTTCTTCGGGAAATGCCGATGCCGCCCTTGCTGAAAAGCCGGTGTTTGATTTTCTCATCAACCGGCATTTCCTGATGGACCTTAAAAGTCTGCCGTTAATGGAAGGGTCGCATTTCGACAATACGCCTGTATCCATAGGCGTTCGAAGAGACAGAAAAATCCTTCGCGATATTCTGCAAAAAGCCATGGACCGGGTCACCCAGGAGGAACTCTCCAGGCTTAACCGGCGCTGGCTTTACCAGGACGGGCCGCCGGCCGGAAGGCCCCAGATCGAGCTTTCCCCCCAGGAGCGGCAATGGCTTGAGGAAAAGCAGGAACTCACCCTTGCGGTGCACCCGTATCGGCCGCCTTTCGAAGAGATCGGCGCAAACAGGGATTACAGGGGAATTACGGCGGATATCGTCGAATTGCTGGAGGAAAGAATCGGGCTTCCCATCCGGGTTCTGCCCGCAGGAAGCTGGGATGAGAGTCTTGCGGCCATGGAAAACGGCAAAAGCGATCTTCTTTCCGGCATATCCAGGGCGGAGTCGGAGACGCACGGCTTTATCGCCTCCGCCCCGTATATTGAATCCGTAAACGTGATGGTTGTCAGGGACGCTCAACCCTATATGCCGGATTTGCATGGCCTGGATGGCAGGCAGGTGGGAATCGCCCGGGACAACCCCCTCAGGGGGTATTTCGAAGAGCGTTATTCCCGCATCAGCCTCACCGTGTATCCGGACCTGAATGATGCCCTGCGGGGCGTATCCAGGGGCGAGACGGATGCCGCACTGGGCAGTCTTCACCGGGTCAGCCATGCCATCCATGAACTCGGCCTCTACGATTTGAAGATCGGCGGTCATACGGCTTACAAGGAAACGCTGAGTCTGGGCGTAAGAAGCGACTTGCCGATCCTGGCTTCGATCGTGAACAAGGCCCTGGCGTCGGTTTCTGAGCAGGAAATCAGCCTGATCACGAGAAAATGGTTGTCCGTCCGTTATGAAAGCGGGATGGACAAGACCCTTTTGCTGAAGGTGCTGGGCGGGGTTGCCGTGCTTTTGGGCTTGTTTTTTTTCTGGAACCGGAAGCTGTCCCTTCTGAACCGGAAAATCGCCGGGGCCAATGAGGCGCTCGTGGAAAAGAGCAGGCAATTGGAGAAACTCTCGATAACGGATACCCTGACGGGGATATTCAACCGGATGAAAATCGAGGAGATTCTGATCGCGGAAATCCGGAGGGCCGAGCGGAGCGGACAACCATTTTCCCTGATCATGCTGGATGTGGACGATTTCAAGGAGATCAACGACACGCATGGTCACCAGGTGGGCGATGAGGTTCTCGGTTCGCTGGCCGATCTGCTGGCACGCAGTATCCGCCGGATCGACAGCCTTGGCCGCTGGGGCGGAGAAGAGTTTATGATCGTGTGCCCTGAGACCCGGGAGCAGGGGGCGCTGGTTCTGGCCGGGCAGCTCCGTCACATTATCGATTCCCGGGTGCTGATCGATAACATCAACGTTACGTGCAGTTTCGGCGTGGCGGAATACCGGTCGGGGGAGGGGGAGACCCGGTTTTTGAAAAGAGTCGACCGGGCCATGTACAAGGCCAAGGACGGCGGCCGCAATAGGGTTGAAATTGCGGATTGATTGTGTTCGTTTTTTGCCGCTTTGTCCGGGCCATGACTTAAACCCAAACCGAGTGTTTCAAGTTTTTAAAAAATTTGAAACACTCGGTTTGGGTCAAAGGTTCAAGAGGTGGATTTTGCTTGCGGGGAACCCGCCGGAAAGTGTAGGTTATTTTTTTTCG
>CAZTIJ010000366.1:0-1923 GCA_964613365.1 uncultured Clostridiaceae bacterium
GATTTTTCCGATGGCGTCCAAAGCCGTATTTACGGCGGTATCAAAGCCAATGGTATATTCGGTGTAGTCCAAATCGTTATCGATGGTACCGGGCAGTGTCATGGTGGGAACCCCATTTTCCGAAAGCACCTGGGCTCCCCGGAAAGATCCGTCCCCTCCGATGACCACCAGGCCGTCGATATTAAAGATATTGATCACATTCAGGGCCTTTCGAAGGCCTTCCGGAGTTTTAAACCGCTCGCTCCTTGCACTTCTGAGCTTTGTGCCTCCCCGATGGATGATGTCCGCCACGGAGGACAGATTCATTTCTTCGATCTCCGCATTCAAAAGGCCTTCATAACCCTGGTGGATCCCTAGGACCTTTAACTCCTTATGAATTCCGTATCGTACCACGGAACGAATCGCTGCATTCATTCCCGGCGAATCCCCTCCGCTGGTTAGTACTGCAATCGTTTGCATAATGATCACTCCATTTCCCTTCCTTATTTTGTCCGTATTATAGGTCCCCGGTACTCCTTAGGCAAAAATGACTCCGTACAGGGCTACCCTCCTATTCATATAAGGTAACCGCCTTTTCTCCCAGCTCTTTTTTCAGCATGGCCAAAGCCTTGCCGTTGTAGGGAATCCACAGGGATTTCGGTGCTTTTAGTTTTTCTTCCGTATCCTTGATTCGGAGATACACCGGGGTGTCTCCCCGTTCCTTTCCTAATATCATTTTTACCCGATCCAGAGTCTCTTTATCATTTTTATGTTCCAGGGTGATGCAAATTTTTCGCTTTTTCAAGGTTTCCACGGATTTGACTTTGTTGATCAGGATCTTCGGATCCTCATCCTCTTTCACATCCAGCGTCCCTTTGATCAATAAAATCTGATCTTCTTCAATCAGGGGCTGATACCGTTCATAGATATTGGGGAAAATCACGCATTCCAGATCCCCGTACAGATCCTCCAATCGAATAAAGGCCATGAGATGATTGTTTCGGGTGATTTTCGTGGATTTTTCCGCCACCAGACCGCCCACGATCACCGGCTGTTTGTCCCGGAAAACCGGAGTGTTTTCCGTCTCCTTTACCCCTTCTTTCAGCTCCGCACTGTTGGTCGTGATAAAGTCCTTTAACACCCCTTCATACTCCGCCAGGGGATGACCTGTGATGTACATTCCCACGGTTTCCTTCTCCATGGCCAGCTTCTTTTTCTCATTAAACTCCTTTAAATCCGGCAGGCGTTGGCTGGGTACCGATAGATTGTCCACAGCGCCTAAATCAAATAAACCGATCTGTCCATCCACGTTTTTCTTCTTCGCCTTGGACACACTGTCCAACACATTTTCATATATGGACATCAACTGGGCCCGATTGGCATCAAAGCCGTCAAAGGCTCCGCATTTGATTAAACTTTCGATGGCCCGTTTATTCAAGTCCCTGGAGGGAACTTTCTGGCAGAAATCATTAAAATCCTTATACTCTCCCTTTTCCTGTCGAACCCTTACGATGGAGTCGATCATAGACACCCCCACGTTTTTCACCGCCGCCATGCCGAATCGGATTTTCCCCTTCTCCACGGTAAACTTCGAATGACTTTTGTTGATGTTCGGGGGAAGGATTTCAATCTCCATCTTCTTCGCATCATGAATGTACTGGGCTACCTTTGAAGTATCGCCCATAATGCTGGTCATCAACGCCGCCATAAACTCCACAGGGTAGTAATACTTTAAATAAGCGGTTTGATAGGCCAGTACCGCATAGGCCGCTGCATGGGATTTGTTAAAGGCGTACTTGGCAAAATCAATCATTTCGTCATAGATCTTGTTGGCTGCCTCTTTGGGTATTCCGTTGCGAATGCAACCCTTAATCTCCACATTTCCCTGTTCATCCTTTTTTCCGTGAATAAAATACTCCCGTTCCTTTTCCATCACATCCATCT
>CAZTIJ010000367.1:0-1881 GCA_964613365.1 uncultured Clostridiaceae bacterium
ACATTGTTGATATTATAGGAAATTATATCGAGGTAAAGTCCTCCGGTTCATCCTATAAGGCGTTATGTCCTTTTCATAATGAAAAAACCCCCTCCTTTATGATT
The DNA here is from genome assembly GCA_964613365.1 of uncultured Clostridiaceae bacterium. Classification (GTDB taxonomy): domain Bacteria; phylum Bacillota; class Clostridia; order Peptostreptococcales; family T1SED10-28; genus Isachenkonia. Next base: position 105 of record CAZTIJ010000367.1, read on the forward strand.
AATACAGATAAACAAATTTATAAATGTTTTGGGTGTGGAGAAGGGGGCGATGTTTTGCAATTCGTTATGAAAATGGAGAATTTGGATTTCATCGACGCCCTGAAAATGCTGGGAGAGAAAGCAAACATAGATGTGGAGATCGATGATGATATTTCCGATCAAGAAAGACGGGAGACAAAAACCCTTTACGATATTAATCGAAAGGCGGGATTGTTTTATTTTCGAAAACTAACATCTGCTCAGAACAGAGGACTACAATACCTAAAAAGCAGAGGGATAAGTTCGAATGAAATAAAAGCTTTTGGCCTGGGTCTAGCAGAAGATCGATGGGACAGTTTACTAGAACATTTAAGGAAAGAAAATTACACGAAGGAAACAATCGAGAAAACTGGACTGATTCTGAAAAATAAGAAAGGGGATCGATATTACGATCGTTTTCGCAATCGGATCATTTTCCCGATCTTTAACACTAGAGGGATGGTCATAGGTTTCGGAGGACGGGTGTTGGACCAAAGCTTGCCGAAGTACCTGAATTCTCCCGAAACAAAAATTTTTAACAAACGCAATACATTATATGGATTAAATCTGGCAAAAAAGAATATTGTTAACCATCAACTTGTTTTAGTGGAGGGTTATATGGATGTGATTGCCCTCTATGGAAACGGTGTTAAAAATGCAGTGGCTACTTTGGGCACATCCTTAACGAAAGAACACGGAAAGCTGTTAAAAAAATATGCAAAAGAAGTTGTCCTGGCCTTTGATGGAGATGAAGCGGGCGTTAAAGCGGCAATACGAAGCATATCAATTCTTGAAAATGAAGGGTTGAAAATCAGGGTATTATCCTTAGGAAGCAAGGAAGATCCCGATGATTTCATTCGACGGGAAGGAAAAGAAACATTTTATAAACGAATAAAGGAGTCTCCAAATCATATAGAATATCAAATTCAAAAACTGAGAGAAAACTATTCCTTGGATAGCACAGAGGGAAAAGTTGATTTTTCCAAAGAAGCAACAAAGCTACTGCGACAAGTGAAAAGCCCCATTGAACAGGAAGCCTATGTAGAAGAAATTGCTAAGGAATTGAATCTTTCCAAAGGGTCTTTGTTAACGGAGATCCGGGGAAAAGACCGAAGGTATTCTAAAGAGGCTTTTGAAAATCGAGGGGAGACCAACGGTGGGAATGATCAATCAAAGACGAATTACCTGCATACGATGCCGGACATAGAACAGGATGGGCATATTAAATTAGAAAAACTTATTATCAAGTTCATGATGGACAATGAGGATCAAATTCCTTTTATCAAAGAACACGTCGAGATTGAAGACTTTTCTATTGAGGTCCATCAAAAAATAGTGGGTTGTTTATTTTCTGAGAATCAACGAAGCACCTGGGAGCATGAATTACAAGAGTACAAGGAACTGTTAGATGAAATTTCTTCCCTGGATCGTCAAGAGGGAGAGATCCAAAAGATCCTGGCAGACTATTTGTATAATCTTAAAAAATACAAGTTAATCTATGGGAAAAAACTACTGGAAAAAAAACAACAGGAACTTTTAGGAAATCCTGATTATGATAAGGAAGAGGTAGATAGAATCTTGCTGAAAATAGGAATGGAAATCATGGAGATTAACAAAGAACTACAAAGCCATCAATTAAAAGAAGGGAGGGGCCAGGATGAGTAACGGTAAAAATAACACCTCGAAAAAACCGGTTGAAATAGAAAACACTGCGGAATTAGAACAGGAAGCCATCAAAAGCTTACTGGAAAAAGGAAAA
>CAZTIJ010000368.1:0-1875 GCA_964613365.1 uncultured Clostridiaceae bacterium
ATAAATATATAAATACCGAAAGAGAATAAAAACTGTACACGTCAATCCGTGGTTACATTCTTTATGGGTATCCAGTGGGAGCCGATGTCGTTGCCCTTCCCGAAAGAAAAATCATGAAAATCCGACCCTCCAGTAATGATCAACTTTCTTGCTATAGCCAAGTCATAAAGTTCATTTGTGACACATCGACTATGCTTCGGATGATAAACTTCCATACCTTCTATTCCTTTTTCCAACACGGATAAAATATCCTGTTGATTAAGAAGACCGGGATGGGCCAGCACGGAAAAGCCACCAAGTCTTTTAATCAATTCGATGGCTTCCTTCGTTTCCAGCTTGTAGCGCTCAACATAGGCGAGTCGGCCCTTGGACAAATAGCGATCGAAAGCCTCAGGAATGTCTCGTACAAACCCTCTGCGTACCAAGGCTTTGGCGACATGGGGACGTCCAATGGAGTCCGGCGGCTCCATTCCCAGAACCTCCTGATAAGTCAGGGAAATGTTGAAGCGTTCCAACTTATCAAGGATTTTGTGCACCCGATCTCTGCGAAAATTTCGAATGGTTTTTAAAAGCTTTTGAAGGTTTTCGTCTTCCAGGTCAAGATGATATCCAAGTATATGGATTTCTTTGTTGTTTTGGATTGTGCTGAACTCGATTCCTTGTATGACCGTAAAATGATCGGGGAGAGTAAGACCCTTAACTGAAAGGGCACCCATCACTGTATCATGGTCGGTAATGGCGATTCCCGAAAGTCCATTCTCGATGGCTCTTTGAATCGCCTCTTTCGGTGATAGAACGCCGTCGGAAGCATTGGTGTGCACATGCATATCAATTGATTTCATTCTTTATTCCTCTTTTCGAGAAGATTTTCGAGTACGGGATAGAACTTCAGAAATTTTTGCTTCGTAACCGTTTTGAGTTGGATGGTAATAGGTTTTCCCTTTTAACTGCTTCGGTAAATATTCTTGAGTTACAAAGTTGTTTTCATAACTGTGAGGGTATTTATACTCAATGCCGTGGCCAAGAGAAGCTGCGGACTCATAATGACTGTCCCGGAGGTGTATGGGAACCTCGGAATGAATCCTTATTACATCTTCGAAGGCTTGGTTGACAGCCGTATAAGAGGCGTTACTCTTTGGTGCGGTTGCAAGATAGGTGACACACTGGGAAAGAATCAGTTTTGCCTCAGGCATCCCCGTAATCGTCACGGCTTTATAAGTGTCCACTGCTACTCCTAGAGCCTTGGGATCCGCATTTCCGATATCTTCAGAGGCTGCAATAATTAGTCGTCTGCCTATAAATTCTATAGCCTCTCCAGCGGTAAGCATCTTCGCTAAATAGTGTAGCGCTGCATCGGGATCGCTACCACGAATACTTTTTATAAAAGCAGAGATTACATCATAGTGTTGATCCCCACCTTTGTCGTATTGAATCACATTTTGCTGAGTGGACTCTTCCACTATGGACAAGCTGATTTCAATAATCCCATCACTATCGGGTCTCGTACTAAGTACGGCGATCTCCAGTGCATTTAGAGCCCTTCGACCGTCGCCCATAGAGGAACGTATTAAGTGCTCCTCTGCATCCTTTCTAAGCTTTACGTTATACCTTCCTAGACCTTGATCTTTATCCAGCAAAGTTCTTTCCAACAGCCCTTTAATATCATCATAGGTTAAGGATTCCAGTTTCAACACCGAACTTCGAGATAGTAGGGCCTTGTTCACTTCAAAATAAGGATTTTCCGTTGTAGCACCGATTAAAGTTAAGACCCCCTCTTCTACGTAGGGAAGTAAGGCGTCCTGCTGGTTTTTTGAAAAACGATGAATCTCATCGATAAATAGCAGGTTAGGTTTGTTTTCATAGGCCATGGCTTTT
>CAZTIJ010000369.1:0-1874 GCA_964613365.1 uncultured Clostridiaceae bacterium
AGCTTTCCAATATCGGCCTGGAACAGTCGGGAATCACCAACGGCTTTATGCTGGCCTCCATCTATGCGGTATTTAATGCCTTCGGACGGCTTCAGTGGGGCATTATTTCCGACAAGATCGGGCGAACCAAATCCCTGCTTTTGATGTTCCTTTTACAGGTGGTTGCCTACATTATTTTACCCTTTGCGACAACGCCGGCATTACTTATTCTAAGCGTTGCCATGGTGGGCTTTACCTTCGGCGGTATGCTCACGGTTTTCCCAGCCATTACCGGAGACTACTTCGGTATGAAAAACTTTGGCGTCAATTACGGTTTCGTCATTACCGCTTGGGGCATCGGCGGTGTGTTCGGTCCCTTAGTGGGTGGCCTTATTCGGGATTATACCGGCGGCTATGCTTACAGTTATGTGATCTCAGGACTTCTTAGTATTGTAGGAATGTACCTGGCGCTGAAAGTCACCGCTCCCACTCCCCAGGAAGCAATGGAACCCGCAACAACGGAAGCGACCGGTTAAGAACTCCTTATCTCTTTACTATCATAAAGAAAGAACCTCGTCCGGAAAAAGACAAGGTTCTTTTTTGATTGGATTAGTTTCCTATTAAAGTGTTTAATTTTTTACGGTTTAGTTTATTGTAGACCAAAACCTTCAGGGTTACGTATTTTCCAGTGAATAAAGTCCATTTTCCAAGACTATCCCTTACTCCCTAGAATACCATCAGTTTATCCGCCCTCTCCGTTAGCTCCGCCATCTCTGCCATGGTACTTCGCTCCGCTTTTTTCACAAGCATTTCGGTGCTCAATCCACGAGCATCCATACAGGAGCCTCAGAGTTTCACCTTTCCCTTTTTTACCAAAATCCCCTTTAACATCCGTTCAATATTATAAAAACCGTCGGGGGTTTTTTGATTTGCCACCCCATTGTTAACACCATCCCCTACCATGAAAACTGAAATTTTATTTTCTTTTGACCGATCCTGTAGGGCCTTGGCTAATCTAAGAGCATTATAACTTCTTTCATTGCCATAGGGTCCGTCATTTAGAACAAATAAATAGTTCATTCCTCTTCCTCCTTTGTGATCCGGTCTTGAACATTTTCTTTACGCTCTTTCAAGATAACTTCCCTGTATAATTCATGAAGCAGCGGGATATAAACGCAGAAATCGGTTGAACAAGGAAATATAATCGACTGCTCATATATACTATACCCTTCAACATCCAAGGATAACAGGAAAGACAAAGACATCAATGCGACTTACATCTGTAGGGGAATCACCGCCCTTTCATTTTCATTGTCAGGGTTTAGGAGGTGCCATTTATATTTTTCCGCATCAGTTCAATGTTTTTACCCAATCGTGCGACTTTTTCAAAACCTTCCCGTTGAAACATGGATACCGAACCGTTATAGTTCGGCTTATCAGAACCCTTCAGGTCGAAGGGAAAGGCCTCCACCATGCCTCCGCCCAAATCCCGGATCATTTCCATCGTCTTCGATAAAATAAGGGATGAAAGGCCGCTTTTTCGATAATCTTTATCGACGAAAATACAGGTAATGCGCCAGTCCGCCGTGGCTTGTTTATCCTCCTCCAGCTTTTGATAGGCTTGGTTTCGGTTTAACTGTTCAAAAGCATCACCTCTTCCAAATTGACACCAGCCGATTGGAGTTTTATCCAGATACAAAACGAGACCCGTTGCAACACCTTCTTCCACCCGTTTCCGATGGTATTCTTTTCGTTCTTCCCTACTCAATTTATTGTACTCTGAGGAAGCCAGCTGATGATAGGTACACCAACATCCACCCCGAACTCCTTTATGTTTTTGGAATAACTCTTCAAAGTCTTTCCATGTATTCGTCGTCAGTTGCTTGCTGTGATAC
>CAZTIJ010000370.1:0-1864 GCA_964613365.1 uncultured Clostridiaceae bacterium
ATTATGAAATATGCTATGATATAGTCATAAGAAATTGGGATAATAGAGGTGTTTTATGAACTTACCAAATATATTGACGGTCCTTCGATTATTGTTAATACCTGTATTTGTTTATGTATTTTTCTTTTTTGAGGATAACAATCTGCTTTATGCCACAGGGGTTTTTTTCATCGCCGGCATCACCGACGGATTAGACGGCTATTTAGCCCGAAAATATCAGCAGGTTACGAAAATCGGTCAAGCTTTAGACCCTTTGGCCGACAAATTAATGCAGTTAACAGTAATTATCAGTTTTACCATTGCGGAGATTCTGCCTGTTTGGATCCTAATCGTTGTTGGTATCAAAGAGGGGTTGATGATCCTGGGGGCTACCATTCTTTATACCCGAAGAGATAAGACGGTGATTCCTGCGAACAAATTAGGAAAAGTCTCTACGGTGTTGTTTTATGCTTCCATTTTGCTTATCGGACTGGATGTTACCCTAGGCAGGTACTTGTTAATTACTGCAATTTTAATTACCGTGGTCGCTTTTTTTAGATATCTAGGGATGGGACTTAAAAAGCTTAAGGAAAATAAGGGATCTAAATGATTCTTTAATCGGTTTATAGTTATTGACAAAAGTTAAAATACCATTATAATTTATATTAACAAAATAATAAGCAATGAATAGGAGTAGTAGATAATTATCCTTTACAGAGAGGCGATGAACCGCTGAAAAATCGCTAAAGGCAATTGTTATTGAAGTAGCCTGGGAGCTTCTGCAACGAAATTCAGTAATTGCAGACGGTGGGCCCGTTATCCCTAAGAAGTGCCTATGATCGAAGTAGAAGAATGCTTTATTATAGGAACTAAGGTGGTACCACGAATGTCAAGCTTCGTCCTTAACTGATTCCGTCAGATTTAAGGATGAGGTTTTTTTTATTACAACTCAATTAAATCGTACAAATAAGCAAACATTTAGATCCAAAAAAATTAGGAGGAATGATTATGAACGAGAAGTTAGGAAAAACCTATGATCCAAAAGCTTTTGAAGACAAAATTTATCAACATTGGATGGCCGAAGATTTTTTCAAGGCCAATGAAAGCTCAGAAAAACCGGCCTACTCCATTGTACTCCCTCCGCCCAATATTACAGGGCAGTTACACATAGGTCATGCCTTAGATCATACTTTACAGGATATTTTAATTCGATGGAAACGAATGCAGGGTTATGAAACCTTATGGCAACCGGGAACAGACCATGCCAGCATTTCCACGGAAGTCAAAGTAGTAGAAAAAATGGAAAAAGAGGAAGGTTTAACGAAAAAAGATGTGGGCAGGGAAGGGTTTTTAGATCGTGCCTGGAACTGGCGTGAGGAGTATGGTCGAAGGATTGTCAGCCAAATGAAAAAACTGGGGAATTCCTGCGACTGGTCGAGAGAACGTTTCACCATGGATGATGGCTTAAATGACGCAGTAACAGAAGTCTTCATAAGGCTTTATGATAAGGGCCTTATTTATAAGGGAAATCGAATCATTAATTGGTGTCCCAGCTGCCGAACATCTTTATCCGATGCTGAGGTAGATCATCATGATAAAAAAGGTAATTTTTGGCACATCAAGTACCCAATAAAGGATTCCGATGAGTTTGTAATCATTGCCACCACCCGTCCCGAAACCATGCTAGGAGATACGGCCATTGCCGTACACCCGGAAGATGAACGTTATCAGCATCTCATCGGTAAGGTAGCTGTTTTACCTTTGCTGAATAGAGAAATCCCCATAATTGCCGATGAGTATGTGGATCGGGAAATGGGCACCGGTGCATTGAAAATCACCCCCTGTCATGATCCGAATGATTTTGAAATCGGGTTGCGACATGGAC
>CAZTIJ010000371.1:0-1862 GCA_964613365.1 uncultured Clostridiaceae bacterium
GAAAAAAAAGCCTACCGGGTAAAGAGAAAACGAAAGAAAATGGGTTTTTGGACAAAGCTGGTGATCCTTCTGATCCTGGGATATTTTGCCGTGGCCTTTTATCAACAGAGCGTGGAGCGCCGGGAGCTGGCCGGGGAAATCGAAGGCCTGCGCCAAGAGAAGGCGGAGATCGAAGCCAGAATCGAAGGCCTGCAGGAAGTCCTGGAAAAGGGAGACACCGACGAAGCCATTGAAAAGCTGGCCCGGGAAAATCTTATGATGAAAAAACCGGGAGAGCGGATTTACGTATTGGAGAGCAACAACAGCCTGGGCCGGGAACTTCGGGAGCGAAGGGAAAACCATCAGAAAGAAGAGCCTCAGGAAGAAGAGGATTCCGAGGAGGACCATTCCCAACAGGATGCCCCGTAATCCCCCTTTTTTGTTAAATATTTAGAAAAAGTAGTGATATTTCAAATCAGATGTGCTATAATAGGTGACAGCTAAAAGATTAAAAAATTAGAAGGAGGAGTATGGAATTTATGTCCTTAGAGGTAGGTAGTATTGTCGAGGGTATTGTTACCGGAATTACAGATTTCGGCGCTTTTGTTGAGGTGGAAAAAGGAAGAACCGGTTTGGTGCACATCTCAGAGGTAGCGGAGGATTATGTAAAAGATATCAAGAATTATTTAAAAAGAGGTCAGAAGATCAAGGTTAAGGTTTTAAATATTGATAAAGACGGTAAAATCAGTTTATCCATTAAGCAGGCCGGGCTTCCGAAAAAGAAAACGGTACAACCTCGGGAAGTGAACTGGGAGAAAGAACTGGAAACCCCTTCTCCGACTAATTTTGAAGATAAGATGAGCAAGTTCTTGAAAGACAGTGAAGAAAAAATGCAGTCCCTGAACACCAAAAAAAGCAGCGGCAGAAAGAACGCCAACAATCGTGGGAATTAGGTAATCGCCCCGGTGTTATAACGGAATGATGAATGTATATGGACTTATACGGATTCACCTATATGCGCGCAGAATGAAAAAAGGCCCGGAGGCCCTCGGAAAAGAGAAAACCTCCGGGTTTTTATTGTTCCCTTCTTTCGATCAGTAGCCCAAATACTCCTCGTAAGTCAGGCCGCTGTCATGGACAGCGCTAGCAAGGTCAACACCTAGATACCGAAGATGCCAGGGTTCGTAAATGTAGCCGGTGATGGACTCCTTATTCTCGGGGTAACGAACAATAAAGCCGTAGCGGTGGGCATTTTCCACAACCCACTGCCCCTCTTCGGTGTTGCCGAAGTCCTGGGTCAGTGCATAGTTGACGCTCTTTGAGGTTACGTCCATGGCCAGGCCGGTTTGGTGCTCGCTATGACCGGGCTTGGCGCTGAATCGGGTAGCCGCTTCATAGCCGTGGTTTTCCACATAGTTGTTGAACAGAGTTTCCTGGGTGCTGTAACTGCGATATCCCGACTGGGCATAGAGGGTGATGCCCTCCTGCTGTGCCCCGGCAAACATTTCTTCAAGGGCGGAGGCCGCAACGGCACGCAGCAGACGGTTATGTGCATTAGGACCCATGGGAACGTCGGGTTCCACTAGGTTCGGCGGGGTAAAATCCGCAGGCAGACGGTACTGTCGGTTGACCAGTACATCTATAGCCGTGGGATCGCTGACAATCACCGCGTCGTCGGAATCATCCCCGGGATCCGATTCGGAATCCTCATCGGCGGGGGCTTTCGTGGGATCCGTGGCCGTTAAATAGCCTCCGTGGACAAAGGCCTCGGTATCCCCGTACTGTATCCGTACCCAACCGTTGGGCACCTCGCCGGTGACCTGTACCCGGTCGCCCTGGGAAAACCCGCCGATTCTCTCGCCCTCAATATGGGCGTCGTCCCG
>CAZTIJ010000372.1:0-1860 GCA_964613365.1 uncultured Clostridiaceae bacterium
ATAAAATGAATTAAAGCGTTAGGTACTAGGATGTAATCACAGGCACCTGTTTCCTTACATAGGCTCTCAAAATCAACATATATAAGAATATACTAGGCAATAGTATAGCACTTGTTGTTAAAATTCCGGCAGAAATTGATAGTCTGGAGGCTACAATCCCGATAATAGGTCCGCCTATGATTTGTCCCAGTGAGTTGACTTGCCCTTCACTGGATATAACAGTGGACCGAATGCTTGGTTGAACATTTTTAGCGATTAAAGCACTATATATGGGACTGTTAATGGTTCTCAACATGTAAATCGACCAGTAAGAAACTAGAGCAACACTGAAATTTCCTGCCCTGGCAAATATGAAAATTGAGAAGATGTGAAACAGGTTGATAAAAAATAGTACCCCGGCACTTTTTACGCCTTCATTACTTTCTAATTTTTTAATCATCACTTGAGAGGAAATAATGCTGACAATCATTCCAAACCCGTTGATGATTCCAAACCATATCACTAAGGGGAGATCCATGATTTGGGGAAAAGAAAAATTTTCAATAAAATGGGCTGTCCATAAACGATCAAATCCTTCACTTGCAAGGCCGGTTACAAGAGTGATCAAAAATATAATTGTTAAAACATTGCTTTTCTTAACAGTACGTAAGCCGGATGAAAAAGTACTGACCATTTTCCCCCAAGTGTTCAGCTCCTTTGAGGCCAGTGGGGTGAAAATACTTTCCGGCATAAAAGCTAAAAGAAGTGCGCCTAATAGGATGAATAACATTCCGGCTAAAATGATCGGTAGTTGTATGGAGACGGTGGCCAAAGCAACACTAACGCCGATACCGAAGAGCCCGCATACCTGTCCTACCTGGGCAGCCCTAATGTAGGTTTTTTCGAGTTGATCCTCCGATAAAAAGTCGGCAATCCATGCTTCAGTTGCTCCACTTAAAAAGGTCGCCCCTAACCCCCATAGGATTTGAGATACTAATACAAATAAGTATACAGGAATAGACCCTTCCAAAATAAAAGCAACCCCGGTCAACAAAGTTCCTATGATAATAGATAACCTTCGACTATACACATCCGCAACCACTCCGGTGGGGACTTCAAACAAAAAATATACGATTTCTAATACTGTACCCACTAAAACCAGTTGAAGTGCTGTTAAACCTATGATTTCAATATAATAAATACTGCTAATGGTAAACACTAAGGAAAATAATAAAGCCGTGGCTCCACTAAAAGCCAGGTAAATTGTCCGAGGAGAAATTTTATTCTTCATTCAAATACTTGTCCTTTCTTTCTGCTTATCAAATCCTTACTGATTCGATCAATATTCAGTATAAAATAAAGGAACTATTCTTTCTTATCCTATCTTGTTATTTGAGAAAAAAATCCCCCAAACCGCAGTTTGAGGGAATAGAAAACAAACCTCCTTATTCCGTTGGAGTTTCCAATAATTCGACCTTATCCATTAACATGGGATGCTCCTTTCAAAGCTTTTCTGATTTCTTTTGTTCCACTTTTCGTTTAGCAGATTTCCATCCTGTAAAGCATCATAGGACTTTTGTGATTCCAGACCGATGATATTCCCTTGCACACCCCTTTTCTTACCGTTTTCTGTAAGTTCATCCACTGCTTCTCCCCAGGGATCGATACCGGTAATAAAGAACCCTTACCCTGTTACCCCTTTTTTGCTTTCTCTTCATCCAGGTTGTCATGTATCTTTTCTTCTTCAACTTCTTTCTTTTGAACCCTACTTCCTTCAGCATCGGAAACTTCTTTTGTTTGATATTCTTCTTTTCTTACCCTTTCATTATTTCCGGGATCCGAAGTGTTCTCTGTTGGTCTTTGATGCTTAGCATCTTCTTC
>CAZTIJ010000373.1:0-1860 GCA_964613365.1 uncultured Clostridiaceae bacterium
GTATTCATATGCAGGGAACCCGGAATAATCATTTATGCGATACTCACCGAAGGCATGGTACATATCCTCATATCCCATCTGAAACAAATCATCCAACCATTGCAAATCACTTTTATAGGTTGTTTCCATTCTTTCTAGAGGATCTTGAGGCTCTTCCTCCGCCTCCGCTTTACGCTCTTTTGGCTCTGGAAGTTCTGTTAATTCTGTTTCCGCCCCCAGGGTTGCTTCTTCCTCTTCTATCCCTTCTCCTTCGCCACTTTCAAAACCACAGGATGTTCCGGCAAAAACCAAGATCAAAATCAATAAAAGCAGTTTACACTTTTCTTTCTTCATTTTACCTTCTCCTTTCCAACTCACTTTATTTTTGATGCATAGTACGTAGTTTTTTCTAAACTTAGTTACTTTGAAGTCCTACAGCCTAAAGAGCGAAAGAACGTATTTATTACAGCGTGCCTATTCACTCTAAAAAACACTAAGCCTCTATTCCTATCTTAACTCACTATGGATGTAAACATCAATATTTTTTAAAATTTACTTAATTTTACTAAAATTATCCATATTTAAGAATTATCACTTAGACTCCCCCTCTAAAAACAAAGGGGAGGCCTTTGGACATGCAAGTCCAAATGCCTCCCAAGCAATTTCTTTTAAAATTCTCTCTATTCTATGCTAGGGTAAGTACTCGCTTAACCGGTCATTTACAAACAGAGGCAATGGCCATTTCGTTGAAGTATCGAAGGTCAGATTCAATTTCCTTAAGGCATGGGCTCTGCTTGCCAACAACTTATTTTCATCCGGATCTTCATTTAAAACAACAAATTCCACTACTTGCTGCATAGGGATCCTTCTATTTGCTGATTCCGGCTTCGTTGCATCTTTTCTCACCCGGTCCATGGGGGATTTCGAACCCACGCTGTAAAACACTTTTTGATCCCTTGAAAATAGCCCTTGGCACTTATTTATCCCCTCAACATCCTTTTCATTTTTATAAATATTATATCCCGGCACTTCATTGGTAATATTTACTCGTATGAAGCGGAAACCTTTTGCATCAAGCAACCGCAAACTGTGGACATCCAAAGCTTTATTGGTTGCAAAATTCCAATGCTGGTTTCTCAGTGATGCATCAAAGAAAAAGATGTGTTCCTTGGAATTATCAGGTAAGGCATTTAACTGGTCCCTTACCCATTGTTGAAAAAGAATTTTATTCGGCTTAGTCTTTTTAATTTTATCGATTTTATGACCTTGAAGTAGAGGAATCACCTTTTTTAAGGGCAACCAGTCTTCTTCGTATAAACCAAAAACCTTATAGGTGATTTCACCCTTTTCAATTTTTGATAATACGATCAGTCTTCCACCGGAACCTTTACAGGGGGATAATCCCAATAGCACTTGATCACTAAACTGATGGGTAAAGTAATCCCGGGCCATAAACCCGGCGGCGGATAACAGATCATAGGCTCCATTTACCACTCGCATTTTGTCCCCTAGCTCCTCCGATTCGTAACCGTTAATAAATTGAGTTACCCTACCACAGTCCTTAAATGCATTTCGTATATGGTTTTTGGGATCCTGTTTTTTAATATTTCCCTTTAATTTGTGAAAAGGTTCCACCTCAATAAACGAAAGCACATGTTCTCCCTGATATTCGTCGCCCTCAATCATTGACTGGATTTCTTTTTTTCTTATTTGAGGATTTTTTTGTTCTTCAGCGGATAGCCCTCGGGCAAGCCGGGCATCTTTAGGGATAAACATAACCTCATAACCCTCAGTACTTCTATAGATATATTTATCAGATGTTGTCTTTAATCTGAGTATCCCTATGGAAAATTCCATAAAGGCCTTCACTAGCCGGTGGTT
>CAZTIJ010000374.1:0-1845 GCA_964613365.1 uncultured Clostridiaceae bacterium
CAGTACTACCAGGGCCACATAGGTCGAGGTAGAAGTGGTCTTTTTCTTCTTCGGTTTCAGATCCGTAAAAAAGTTAAAATCTCTCATACACTCCACCTACTTTCTTATTAAGGATAGTATTGCATTTAAATAGACGGATAACGGACAGTCCTCACAACTTTTATTGAATTCGATAATATCCAGGTTCTCGATTACCTTTGTGGGAATTTCCAAAGCACCTTCCATCTTCTCGGAAAGACCCTTTAGCTTGGCTCCCCCACCGTATAGATAGATCTCATGGATTTTCCGGTCGGTCTCCCGGCTGGTAAAAAAGAGAAACATTCGCTCTAAGGACTGAAGCCAGTTACCGATATGCTCCTCTTCGATCTTCCCGCGGTCCTCTTCCACCACCACGTTTTCTTCAATATCCTTTACGCCGTTTTCCAACGTCCGGGTAAATTTTAAAATTCCCTTTTCGATCACGTTCATCTCAATATTGCTGTAGCCAATATCAATATAGGCGATGGTCTTACCACCCACACCCACGTCTTGGCCGTTAATTTTCAAATCCCTTTCAAAGCCCTTAGAAATTACATTGGACTCGGTATCTAGGGCCACGGGCTCCCGATGAAGGCTTTTTAGAAAGTCGTAGTAATACTTCCCGATCTTTCTTGGGAGAGCTCCAACCAACAACTTATACTTCTCCACGTCCCCTTCCATTACTTCCTCGAGGATTCGGTAATCCACCAGGTACTGATCCACATTAATCGGTAAATACTCTTCGATTTCATGCTTGATCATACTCCGAAGCTTATCGCCGGTCGCCTTAGGCATGACCATCTCCCGGGTAATCAAGGGCTTATTGTCAATGGTAATGGTGGCATTGTCGGTCTTTACCTTTCTTTTCGCCAGCTCGTCCTCTAAAATGGTTTTTAGCTGCAGTTCATTAAAAAAGGGTTTATACTCTTCGGTAACCTGACTTCCGGTATATACCGGCTCTTCTGTTTTTGTGGTCGGTTGCTGGGCTTCGCTGAGCGGCGTGTCAAAGGCAAAAATTTCATCCACGGTGATTTTATGATTCTTTCCACCACCGTTTTTCGCCGCATCACAGCTACCCACCACCACCTTGGTCTTATTCGTTCCGATATCGATGGCAATCATCTGATTCTTGGATTTAAACAGCATCTGCTTTCCCCCTTTGATTCAAATTTGAAAGTATACGTTTCAATCTATAATAAATTGGTATACCAGCGAATCAGATCCTCTCCCCAAAAGATGGTAATAAAGGCCGCAAGGCATATAAAGGGCCCAAAGGGAATATGATCCTTTCGCTTTTTAAGTTTAAGTACCAATAGTAAACCGGACATGACACCTCCGATGATAAATGAGAAAAATATTAACACCAGGGTTTGGGTAAAGCCGAATAGAAACCCGAGGGCTGCCATGATTTTAATATCCCCGCCACCCATGGCACCGGTGATAATGGCAATGAGTAAGAAAAAACCGCCGCCGAGGATGAGGCCATAAAAACGATATAGTACGTCTGATAGGCCGTAATCTCCCATAAAAAAACCTGCTATTAAGAATCCTAACGCAACGAGAAAAATGAGCAAATTCATCCCGTCAGGAATAATATAATGCTTGTAGTCAATGACAAATATGGCAACGAGTAGGCTGAGAATAATCGCATACTCGATAAAGGCAAAACTAACACCAAAGTTTAAATATGTAAAAATGAAAACCAGACCGGTAATCCCTTCTATGATCGGATACTGCACCGATACCTTTTCGCCACAGGTTCGGCATTTCCCCCGTAGGTAAATGTAGCTAATGATCGGGATAAGATCAAGAACCGTCAGTCGGGTT
>CAZTIJ010000375.1:0-1831 GCA_964613365.1 uncultured Clostridiaceae bacterium
CTTTCCACCGTCCGTCCTTCACTGATAATGAAGAACTTATCCGCCACGGCGCATGCCATGGCAAAATTCTGTTCCACCAGTAAAACCGTGGTGTTCTTACTGATTTCCTTGAGGGCATGGGCAAGCTTTTCAATCACCACCGGAGCCAGCCCTTTGCTGGGCTCATCAATCAACAGAATTTGATTTTTATTGACCAGGGCCCTGGATATGGAAAGCATCTGTCGTTGTCCTCCGCTTAATGTTTTCGCCATCCGTTTATAGGCTATTTTCAGGTCCGGAAACAGCTCTAAAATATAGTCCAATCTCTCCAATGTCTCTTGATCCTCTTTCCACATGGCAACTTTTAAGTTTTCCTCTATGGTCAAGGCGTCGAATACACCGTAATCCTCCGGAACGTACCCGATACCCATTTTTGCAATTTTATGGGTGGGAACACCCACAAGGGATTTTCCGTTTAACTCAATGGAACCGGATCGGGTATCCACAAGATTCATCAAAGTTTTCAAAAACGTTGTTTTCCCCGCTCCGTTTCTCCCCAACAGAGCCACGGCCTCCCCTTTATTGATCTCCAAATTAACATCGTGGAGGATGGTAAACAGCCCGATATAGGATTCCAGATTATCCACTTTTAGTAGCGAGCTCATCCAAAACACCTCCTCCTAAATACGCCTTCAGTACCTCGGGATCCTTGGATACCGTCTCCGGATCGCCTTCAGTAAGAAACATGCCGTTTACGATGATGATCAGTTTATCGGACAGTTCTTTTACCATGTCCATTTTATGCTCGATTAAAATTATGGTGGTCCCTCTTTCCTGAATGCTTCTCATTATCTCCACCATCACCGGTACTTCTTCAATGGCCATCCCCGCCGTGGGCTCGTCCAAGAGCAGTATTTCCGGGTCCAGAGCCATTACCATGCCCAACTCCAGCTTTCGCTGTTCTCCATGGCTCAGTTCACTGGCTAAAAAATCTTTTTTGTCCTTTAACAACACTTTTTCCAATATTTCATCGGTTTTGTCATTTAATCCTCTATATTTTCGGTGATCGGTAAATATTTTAAAACCCACATCCTCTTTGGACTGCATTGCCAGGCGTACATTTTCAAAGGCAGTCAATGCCCCAAATACGTTGGTTAACTGAAAGGATCTTCCCATGCCCATTTTGATTCTCTTTAGAGGGGACAGATGGGTTACATCCGTCCCTTTAAAGAAAACTTGTCCTTCCGTAGGCTCCAGGAGTCCGCTGATTAAATTAAACAGGGTGGTTTTGCCGGCACCGTTGGGCCCTAAAATTGTGGTGAATTTTCCTTTTTCCAGTTTGATGCTCACCTTATTCACAGCCTTATGTCCGCCAAAACTGATTCCCACGTCCTTCGTCTCGATTAATATCTCGCCCATAACCTACATCCTTTCTTTATGTCCCCAGTTTATCGCGGAGCTCCATCGGGTACATTGATTGGCGGTGCAATGTCTTCTCCGTCAATGGTTCTTCGGTGTACCGGTACCGGATGGTCCACACCCTCTTCTTCGGTCAGTTCGATTTCAAACAAGGGTTGTATGGCTTGATGGTCCTCGGAACGGAAGTACCGGCTTCCGGTGGGACTGTCAAACTCCATGCCTCGCATTACTTCAATCAATTCATCGGTATCCGTGCTTCCACCGTTTTCTTCTATGGCCGTTACGATGGCAATCGCCGATGCCATCCCTCCCGATGTGAAGATATCCGGCGGCATATCGTACTCCTCTTGATGTCGATCCACAAGCCAGTCGTTCACTTCATTGTCCGGTACGCTGTGATAATATACCGTAAATCCGGTCATTCCAATCAAAG
>CAZTIJ010000376.1:0-1823 GCA_964613365.1 uncultured Clostridiaceae bacterium
GCAGGAACATCACAAACAGGTACCGGGCCCATTCCAGCGCCGGAGTAACCCGTCCCCGATCCGCCACCATCAAGGTGTATCGAAGTCCCAAATAGGCAAAGTAGAACATCACCGCCATGGTAACAAAGGAGATAATCAGCACCATGGCTTTTTTCAACTTAAAGGGTGCGGCGTCATACAAAGCCGTCATTCGGATATGGCGGCCCTTCCGGGTGGCGTAACTGATTCCCACAAAGGTTACGATAATCACCATCAATTGTCCGATCTCCTCCGCAAAGGACCAGGAGTTGTTAAAAACCACCCGCATGATCACGTTTCCCACCAACAAAGAGGACATCCCGATGATTCCCAGGCTTAAGATGTATTCCTCCATCTTGCATAACACACCATCAATCTTTTTTAACAAGGACATAGTAACCCTCCGTCTTAATAAGATTTTTTTAGACTCTTTCTACACTTTTCAACAACTCTTCCCTTAGGGCCGAATGCTCCTTTAGAAAGGCCAACGCGGTATAAAGATGCATTTTCGTACCGGTAACCAAGGCCCCCTCGTCAATGTCAAATCGGGGATGATGATGGGGATAGTCCAGTCCCTTCTCTTTGTTTCCCGTACCCACAAAGTAGAACACCGAAGGGATCCCCGTGGTAAACTCCGAGAAGTCCTCCCCCGCCATGGTCACGTAGGGAATTACGTTTTTCTCTCCCACCAGTTTTTCCGCCTCTCTTTTTACCAGGCTTGCCATGGTCTGATCATTCACCACGGGAAAATTGCAGGGCACAAATTCCATATCGTAGCTTGCGTCAAAGGTACTGCAGACCCCCTTGATGATTTTTTCCATCCGCTGTCTCGGTCGCTCCGCCGTTTCCGGTCCCCCGGGATATAGATAACGCAGGGTTCCTTCCATGGTCACACTCTCGGGAATGATATTCGGGGCCGTCCCCGCATTGATCTTTGAGAAGTTGATCACCGTCGGCTTTAAGGCGCTGATCTGTTTGCTTTCGATGCTTTGGGCGGCATTTACGATATGACAGGCGATCATTATGGGATCCACCGCATCCTGGGGAGAAGAGGAGTGCCCCCCTTTCCCCTTTACCTCCACTTTGAAATTTTCATGGGCTCCCATCACCGGACCTTCCTGGACACTGATTTTTCCCTGTTCTATCGGTGCCCATAGATGGACGGCCATACAGGCATCCACTTTGGGATTCTCCAACACCCCTTCCCGGACCATGAACTTTGCCCCCGCATCCTCTTCATTGGGCTGGAACACAAACTTAATATTCCCTTGGAGCCTTTCTTTGTGTCTGCTGAGAATTTTTGCCGCCACCAGTAACATGGCCATGTGTCCGTCATGGGCACAGCTGTGCATTTTCCCCGGATAAGTGGATTTGTATTCCACGTCGTTTTCCTCCTCCATGGGTAGCGCGTCCATATCCGCTCTCATCAGCAGGGTGGGCCCGGGGTTCTCCCCTTCAAGCAGTGCCACTACACCGGTGGTCGCCATTTCTTGGACCTTCAGTCCGCAATCTTCCAAGTACCGCTTAATGACCCTCTGGGTTCTGAACTCTTCAAATCCCAGTTCCGGGTGTTTGTGAAAATCTCTTCTAAGGGCGATCAGTTCCTCTTCCCTTTCCTTTACCAATGCTTCCACATCCATGCAAAATTCCTCCCCTATAAAATCCTCGGCGCCTTTTCTGTATTGTAGAATTATTGTTCTAAAATAGAATATTCATTCTATACTTAATATAATAAAGTATTTTGAAAATTATGCAAGGGCATTTTTAAAGTTTTTGTGAAAAAATTATTTTATCCCATGACAAAC
>CAZTIJ010000377.1:0-1815 GCA_964613365.1 uncultured Clostridiaceae bacterium
TTACCACTCCTATTTCTAATTATTTGTAACTTGATTGTAAAATTCAGAAAAATGGGGAGCCGTTCTTTTTTGCAAAGCTACCCTATTATTGTTAAAATTATTTGTTATAATAGAATAGTACTAGAATATTGCCAAAAAATCAACGTTAAAAACGGAAATACAGGGTTATTTTTCGAATATTTTTAGGATAGCGAAGGATTACTCAACAAAAATAGAATGACGCCCTATACAGGAGGGTTTCGAAAATACTGGAATACGGATTAAGGGAGCGAGCACTTATGATAGCATTATCCTGCAACAGGATCTCCAAGAGCTTCGGCATCGACGAGATTTTACAAGATATATCCTTTACCATCAATCACGGGGAAAAGGTGGGACTGATCGGCCTCAACGGCACGGGGAAGTCCACGCTTTTTCGAATTTTAACCGGAGAGATCAACGCCGACGGCGGAGAGGTTTTCAAGGCCCGGGAGCATACCTTGGGCTACCTGCGCCAGGACAATCTTCTCAACGAGGAAAATCAAGTGTTGGATGAAGTTTTAACGATCTTTAAAGAGCTGGAGGCCATGGAAAAGCGCCTTCGCCACATGGAACAGGAGATTTCCGATCTGGGAGGGGACAACACGCCGGAGGGGGGGAAGGCCCTGGAAGAGAAAATGAACCGCTACTCCGGCTTATTAGAGGAGTTTGACGCCCGGGGGGGCTACAGTTACAAAAGCGAGGCCCGGGGGGTTTTGATCGGTCTGGGCTTTACCAAGGAGGAGTTTGACCAGCCGATTTATCAGCTCAGCGGCGGTCAGAAAACCCGGCTTTCCCTGGGGAAACTGCTGCTGAAAAACCCCGATATCCTCCTTCTCGATGAGCCCACCAATCATTTGGACATCGCAGCGATCCAGTGGCTGGAGACGTTCCTTCGAAACTACGACGGCACCATGCTCCTGATTTCCCATGACCGATATTTTTTAGACCAGATCGTCACCCGGACCTTCGAGCTGGAAAACAAGACCTTAAATACCTTCGAGGGGAATTACTCCACCTTTATGAAAAAGAAAGAGGAGGCCCGGGAGCAGCAGCTGAAAAAGTACCTGACCAACACCAAGGAGATGGAAAAGGAAAAGGATAAGATCCGACGCCTGCGTCAGCACGGAACGGAAAAACTGATGAACCGGGCGAAAAGCAAGGAAAAGCAGTTTGAAAAAATGGAACGGGAAGGGCCGCCCCGGCGGGAAGCCAAGCAGGCCAATATCCGCTTTAAGCCCCAGCTGGAAAGCGGCCGGGACGTTTTGTTTGCCAAGGAGCTTCAAAAGTCCTTCGGGGAGGAGACCCTGTTTCAAAACGTCAGCTTTGATATTTACCGGGGGGAGAAAATCGCCCTGATCGGTCCCAACGGTGTGGGGAAATCCACGCTGTTTAAAATGATTCTCGGAGATCTGTCCTATGATTCGGGAAGGATTCAGGAGGGCCATCATGTGATGAAGGCCTACTACGATCAGGAAATGGAGAATCTGAACCACGGCAAAACCGTTATGGATGAAATCTGGGATGAGAATCCGGGACTTACCCATACCCAGGTTCGAACCTACCTGGGCTCCTTTCTCTTTTTCGGCGATGACGTGTTTAAGGCGATCTCCGTCCTAAGCGGCGGGGAAAAGGCCCGGGTCAGTCTGTTGAAGCTGATTCTGTCCAAAAGCAATTTTATTTTGCTGGACGAGCCCACCAACCATTTGGACATTCAGTCCAAGGAAG
The DNA here is from genome assembly GCA_964613365.1 of uncultured Clostridiaceae bacterium. Taxonomy (GTDB): domain Bacteria; phylum Bacillota; class Clostridia; order Peptostreptococcales; family T1SED10-28; genus Isachenkonia. The sequence goes on from CAZTIJ010000377.1 coordinate 1,747, forward strand.
TGTTGGAAGGGGCCTTGAAAAACTATCTGGGGACCCTGTTTTTCATCTCCCATGACCGGTACTTTATCA
>CAZTIJ010000378.1:0-1790 GCA_964613365.1 uncultured Clostridiaceae bacterium
CAAAACCTCATCAAAATTTTGGTAGGATTTTAGACTTCCCGTATCCGGTCCCAGCCGTTTATTGTCTCCTCCGCAGTTCTCCCATCGACCGCAATGGGGGCCACAATCCAGACATCGTCCTCCGTTGATCACCATTTCCATCATTTTCGGCGTATTTACGTAAGCCGCATCATGCCAACCATATTCCTTTCCCGGTAGACTAGGTTCCACACAACCCACCACTACGTAATCTCTAGCCTCATCAATGGTCATACCCTTTCGCTGCATGGCTTTGATGGCGGGGGCATCGTTGAAAATTTTCGGATGTCCATAGCCGGCACGGATACACTCCACGGTTTTCACCTTCAGTTCATAGGGGGTATTCTCATGCATTCGTACACAAACCCAGGGATTCATCATTCGGGTATGGGCTGAGCCTTCCAGTATCAGCATGGTCAGATCATTGGTTGCATCCTTTCCCTGAGAATCCACTCCCCCGATGGTTAAACTCTCTCCTCCGAAACCGCGACCGTTTCGTACCAGTACCGTGCCCTTATCCTTTAATTTTGTAGGATTGTTCATCTTAACGAACTCCACTTCCAAAAGTTCCAGGGCAAACTCCTTGGTTATGGCCCCTTTTTGTAGATCCGCCTCATAATATGGATATAACCACTGATCCATTCGTCCGTAAGAAATGGAGTGTCCGTTGCTTTCAATTTGTATCAGGGTAGTGGCGAAATTAAAGAGCTGTAGCGCCTGCCAGAAAGACTTCGGTGCACCCCCGGCGATCTGATAACAGTTTAATGCCATATGGTCAAGTTCTTTTCTTCTCTTGGGATCCTCTTCCTTTTTTGCCATGCCTTCCGCCAGCTTACCGTAACGGGCAATGTATTTTTTGGCCGCTTCGTGCATGATGATCATCGCCTTATAAAAGTCCCGCTTTTCTCCGTACTCCGGATCCTTTTTATCCAGGTTGTTCAAATTCTTTGTGGCGATTTCTATCAATCCGTTGTAACCGATTTTCATCAGTTTTTTATAGTCGATGGATAAATGCCCCACCCCTCCATAGTGATGTTGATTCGTCTGATAAACCTTTTTTCCCATTTGGGAACCTTTAATCTGATCCTCTTCCAACCGGTTATTGATGTGGTCCTCCACGGTTTTTCCCTGCCAATACCGACAGAGTTCCACTATTTCCTCCCGTTCCCGGTCATTTCTGATATAGAACTGATCGTTGGCCCGCTCTTCAAAGGGATGGTGTAAAATCTCGTCGATGATCCAATTAACGGAAAACTCCGGATATATGGGAGAGGCTTTCGCCGGTGCGGCGATTTCTCCTAAAATCAGATCCTGATCATAGATGTGCAGAGTGGTATTTAGCAATACATTCTCGAAGGCATAAGCGCACTGAAGCTTTCTCGGTGCTCCTTCGTTTTTTTGATAAGCCTCGGTTACCAGTCTCAGTCGTTCCACATCAATGTCATAGGATCGGTCCAAAAACTTCTGGCGAAGATGATTCACCCTGGGAAAGGGAGACCAGTCTTCATGGTTCACTTCATATCCCAGACTGTAGGTCTGATCAAAGGGCTGGGTTCCTGTTGCATTTGTATGATTTGTATTCATTTTTACACCTCCGTTAATAGTCGGCCTTTCTTATTCCTATGATTACTGCTTTTCCTTGGTTCCCACCTGACAGTGAATGCCTCGATCATTAAAGTAGGTTGCGATCTCCCCTACCTGCTGTTGAAAAGCTTCCCGATCAAGGTTTATATGGTCCATTTTGTAATCCATGCCCAAAGAGCGGTACTTCT
>CAZTIJ010000379.1:0-1780 GCA_964613365.1 uncultured Clostridiaceae bacterium
TTCAAGCCGCCAGTTTTATTATGATCAAAAAAGTTACCGCCACGGTTGATTCCAAGCAGGTCACCGCCATGATGAGCCTTACCGGCTCCATCGGTCTCTTGATCGTCAGCTTTGTCGTAGAACCCCAAGGACTTGGTCAGATGACCCAGGCCCCACCCTTTACCTATTTTCTGCTGTTTTTCTCCGGAATCGTGATCAGTGGCGGCGGGCATTTGGTTTTTAACGCTTCGATCCAAAAAATCGGTGCAGCCCAGACGGCGGTGTTCAATAACTTCGTACCCTTTTTCGGCCTGGTCTCCTCGGCGGTTTTTTTGAACGAAACCATCACCCGTTCCCAATCTTTGGGGTTTGTCTTCATCGTAACCGGCGTACTGTTTGGTACCGGATACATTGAAAAACAGCGGGAAAAGCAAGTCCGAAAAAAAGAAAGGAGTCATTTTTGCTAAACCTTATTGCCAATCATGTAACGTGGAGCTGATTCCGCTGTGAAGCTTGGTCATTCTTTGCAAGTGTGCCACCCCGGTTTTCCCGTCATGATATCCTTTGGAATACAAATTTTCCAATTTTTCTACATCCCGTTCAACTCTGTCGATTTCAGCGGATTTTTCAGGCCGAAAAACCAACGCTTTACTGCATTCTTCCATTTTCTCAATATATTCCAATGTGTCATTATATACCTTATACCGATTACATATTGCATCGAGCAGTTCTTTATTATTCAGGTAGTTTGTCTTTCCTAGTTTATGAAGAATCGAAGGGCTTTTCCGATATCCTTTATGCCTTGTTAGGATGACGACATGAAAAGCGTTCCCGTCTTCAACGGATTTAACGATCGGTATGGGATCGGCAATCCCCCCATCCAGTAACTGATAACCTTCCAGAGAAACTATTTTTGAAACAAAAGGCATACTGCTGGATGCTTTCGCCGCAGTGTAGATATTTTCGCACTTATCCTTTTCAAAATAAACGGCTTTCCCGGTTTCACAGTCCGTTGCCGGTATGATCAGTCTTTCCTTGGCCTGTTGGAACGTCTTATAATCAAAGGGAACAAGACGGTCCGGTATATCATTGAACGCAAAATCCATATTAAAAAGGCCTTTTCCTTTTATAACATTAATGTAATTAATATACCTCGGATCATTGGCATAATTGATATTGATCTCCCGACTCCGTCCCGGTTGCCTGGAAATATATGAAAGTGCATTGCATGCTCCGGCGGAAACACCGATTACATAGGAAAAATAAATACCCTCTTCCATAAAATAATCCAGTACGCCGGAGGTATAAAGGCCTCTCATACCTCCGCCTTCCAGCACTAACCCTGCTTTTTTCATCCTCACCACCCCTTCCCATAAAAAACATCCCTATTTATTCACTACCGGTAAATGTGTTCGAAAGTTAAGGCTAAATCATTGTTAAGTCCCTTTGTGAACAGTAATTGATAAATGTTAAGACCCGTTACTCTAAAATTAGAAGCACACCCTTTTAAATACAATTCCCACATTCGGGCAAATCTTCGGCCGTACTTCTCCTCTACAAGATCCCAATGAGCCAGATAGTTGTCGTACCATCGATCGATTGTCTTCGCATAATGCATCCGCAGACTTTCTGCATGAAGAAGGTGAAAATCATATTCGGGAAAAAGCCGGATTGTCTCTCTTAGGGAAGGAATGTAACCTCCCGGGAAAATGTACTTTGTAATCCATGAATTCACACACTCTTCCTTTGTACCCATGATCGAATGAAGCATCGATAATCCTCCCGGTACTAATAACTCCTC
>CAZTIJ010000380.1:0-1774 GCA_964613365.1 uncultured Clostridiaceae bacterium
AAGGGTGGGGGGATTTTACGAACGACTGATCCGGGGAACCTGGGCCGGTCATGTGCTCGAGCATGTGGCCTTGGAGCTTCAATGCCTTTCCGGCCATGAAGTGGCCTTCGGGAAAACCTTTAATACCGATGATTATGGAATCTATAATCTTGTATACCGCTATGTGGACGAAAAAACCGGTATGCGGGCAGGTGAAATGGCCTTTCATATCGTGGAAAATCTGTTTAAGGGAATTAAAACCGATGTAAAGCCTTTGATCATCGATCTTAAGGAAATCGCGGAAACGTCTCTGCTGGGGCCATCAACCCAATCAATCGTCAACGAAGCAACCAAAAAAGGAATCTCTCATCTCCGGCTTAATGAGGAGAGCTATGTGCAGCTGGGGCAGGGAGTTCATCAACGAAGAATCCAGGCAACAATGATGGATAATACTTCGGCCCTTGGGGTCGAGATCGCCGATGACAAGGAGAGTACGAAAAAGCTCCTGTCCTCCATGGGTATACCCATCCCTGAAGGACTCTCTGTGGAAACTGTGGAAGAAGCCCTGCAGGCTGCGGATGAGATCGGATACCCGGTTGTTGTAAAGCCTCTGGTGGGAAACCATGGGCGGGGAATCACCGTGAATATCACAAACAGGGAAGAACTGAAGCTCGCCTTTGAAATCGCAGACAAAATTTGTGAGACCTCTCTGGTGGAAAAGTATCTGGAGGGATTCGATTACCGGATTCTTGTCATTGACGGAAAATTTGTAGCGGCAGCCCTCAGGGAGCCCGCCTATGTCATTGGTAACGGAACAAGCTCCATAGGGGATCTGATCGATGAGATCAATAAAGACCCTGACCGGGGGATCGGGCATGAGAAAAGCCTCACCAGGATTAAGATTGATTATATGACAGAGCGGCTCTTGGCTGTCCGAAAATTGAGTGTAAACAGTATTCCCGCTGATGGGGAAAAAATCTATATTAAATCCACAGCCAATATCAGTGCCGGTGGTACAGCCCTTGATGTGACGGAAACCGTCCATCCCCTGAACCGGCTGATGGCAGAGCGGATTTCCAGAATTGTGGGGCTGAATGTCATCGGGATTGATCTTATCGCCGATACCCTGGCAAAGCCTTTTCAGAGGGAGTCTTCCGGAGTGGTTGAAGTGAATGCCGCACCGGGATTCAGAATGCATTTAAATCCCACAACGGGAACACCCAGAAACATTGCGGCCAATGTGATCGATATGCTGTTTCCGCCGGGAGCAGCTTATGCCATTCCCATTGTTGCAGTCACCGGAACCAACGGAAAAACCACAACCACCCGGCTGATTTCTCATATTTTGGGACTGAACGGATGCACCGTTGGTATGACATCGACGGATGCGGTCATCATCGACAATATTCCCATCCTCCAAGGGGACTACAGCGGTCCTGAAGGCGCACAGAAGGTCATGATGGACTCCACCATTGATCATGCGGTGTTTGAAGTGGCAAGAGGAGGAATTCTCCGTCGCGGTCTCGGGTTTAAGGAAAGTGACGTGGGGATTCTTCTTAATATCTCCTCCGACCATCTTGGTGAGGGAGGAATTGACACCCTGGAAGAATTGGCCCGATTAAAGTCCACAGTGACTGAAGCGGTGAAACCCACGGGATACTCGGTCTTCAATGCTGACGATCCCCTGGTTCTCTCCTGCCTGGATAAAGGCAAAGGGCAGCCGGTGTTATTCTCAAAAGATCCGGAGCATCCTGCACTGAAAAAAAATTATGACCAGGGAAATCTGAATGTCACC
>CAZTIJ010000381.1:0-1762 GCA_964613365.1 uncultured Clostridiaceae bacterium
CTCTTTTTCCTTTTCCTTCTTTTTATTGGAAGTGCCTCGATACAGGATCACCCCATAGCGGCCCCCTTCCATTTTTGTGATGGACAGCCGGGGATCTATGGACTTCGGCGGATTAGGTCCGAAGCTTTTGGGCACCACAAAGGACATACGATACCCCGTTTCATTTTTTCCTTCAATCACCGGTACCGTCATACTGACTTTCTTTTGTTCTTCATTGTTTCCGGAGATATAATTAAACAGAGTTCGAAACCCCTGGCTGGAATTGGGGTCCTCTTCACTAAAATAGGTCAGCATGAAAAATTCTTTGTATCTTCGTAGCTCAAAGGGCTTATCCGCCAGCACCACTTCATATTCCGGTCGTTCATAATATCCCATAGGATCCCCTCCCGGGTCTTTTTTTTATATGTACCCGAAAATCAAAGGTTTAATATCGGCGGAGGTTTTCTTTCTTCAGTGACCGTTCCTCTTTTCTTTGGCTATTCCTCCTAGATCCGAACCCCTATCATAAAATCACATGGTGACAGAAACTCCGTCCCGCTGTCACGCCGTCCCGCTGTCACGCTGTTAAAAAAGACGGAGGTATCAGGGTCTCCATGACCCAAATACCTCCGTCCCCAATGTGTCACGTCCCCAATGTGTCACTCTGTGTCGCTTACTTCTCGCCGCATCGTTCCAATAGTTTTTCCCATTTTTGATCCACATCTTTTTGAATTTCTTCGATGAGGTGTTCGTTCCCCGGTTTGAAAAGGTGTTTGAATCTCCCCTGGGGTCGTAAATACTCTTCAATGGGCAACTTTTTCTTCGGCTTGTAGTTCAGTTTCCATTCCCCGTCCTCCACCTCAAACAGCGGCCAGTAGCAGGTTTCCACCGCCAATCGGCAGATTTCCATTAAATCCTCTTCACTGTAACGCCATCCTCGGGGACAGGGGGCCAGAACGTTCATAAAAGCCGGCCCTTCGGTGTAAATCGCCTTTTCCGACTTTTCGTGGAGATCCTTCATATTCCCCACAAAAGTGGTTTGAGCTACATAGGGAATATTATGCCCCACCATAATTCCCGTAAGATCCTTTCGGTACTGCTTTTTCCCCTGGGATTTGGAACCCGTGGGGGAAGTGGTGGTATCCGCGTACTTCGGAGTGGCGGAAGAACGCTGAATCCCTGTATTCATATAGGCTTCATTGTCATAGCAGACATACACCATATCATGGCCTCTTTCCATGGCTCCCGATAAGGATTGGAAACCGATGTCATAGGTGCCTCCGTCCCCGCCGAAAGTAATGAATTTGGTTTTATCCGATATTTTCCCCTGTCTTTTCAGGGAGGCGTAGGCCGCTTCCGCACCGCTCACCGTTGCCGCCGCACATTCGAAGGCCGTATGAATAAAGGAGTCCTTCCATGCGGTGTAGGGATATAAGCAGGTGGACACCTCCAGACAGCTTGTGGCGGAGCCCACTACCGCATGATCCTCGGGATCCAGGGCCCGTAAAACTCCCCGTACCGCCAGGGGCGATCCGCAGCCGGCACACATTCGGTGTCCTCCCGACAGTCTTTCCGGTTTGTTCATTTCCTCTTTAAAATTATACGCCATTATTCTTCCCCCTCCTATTCTCTTACACCTAGGTACCGGTAAAGCTCACCGGGTTCATCCTTTTCCGTGATTTCCAGCAGTTCCTGATACACCGTGGCGATGTCATTCGTGGTAACATCCCGTCCCCCTAAACCATAGATATAATTAATGATATGGGGTTTTTCCCCGCTGTCA
>CAZTIJ010000382.1:0-1753 GCA_964613365.1 uncultured Clostridiaceae bacterium
CCGCCAATATATTTCGAATCACCTTTGGACTCAACTTCAGCTTTAGTCTATCAAACTTCTCTAAGCTCAAATCCTGGATAATTTCCTCCGACTCCTCTTTGCCGTTTTTACGAATAACGGAAACGGCGGTACTGATAAAAACACTGGCAACGATGGTATAAACCAAATCATAGGTGATAAAATAAACCAAAACCGCTATGGCTCCGGAGACCACCCCGACACTGGGATTTTCTTTTAACATATTAATCCCCACCCGCGCCAATATAATACCAACCCCCGCCATCATACCGTTTAGAATGGATGGTCCGATAAAGTCAATGATCGGTTCCAGTAGCCCGATCCCACCTAGGATAAGCATAAGAATTCCTGTGAAAAATACAATGTTTAACCGTTCATTTCGATCCTCGCCCAAGGTTCCTGCCAGGACTATAGTCTCCGCTTGAAATGAAATCGGGGCTACCTGTCCGGTTATGGCCATCCCTGCGCCTCCCACGATAAAGGCTAATGCCGTGGGAAATGCGGCAAACCCGAAGTTTAAAGCTAGTAAACCCTGGGGCAATCCGTTAATTACCACTGCTATGGCGGCTAAAATGTCTTGCAACGTCATGTACACTCCCTCCTACCTAATTAGATTACGTACCCTTACCTCTTCCTACCCTTATGTACACCTCCTTATAAAAATTTCTAATGATCCCTAGGCTGTAGCGGTTACGGGACCTTATAAACCCTGGTTGATGACTTTTCGAAGGATCTGTACCCGTAACGGCCTGCCTATGGTTGTTACTGAAATCGAAGCCTTGGATCCCTAAGGTGTGTTTGTATTTTTTTAATATTCACTTTACTCAATATTATCACGATGCTATAATAGAGTAAAATATATAATTTTATATCAAATCAATAGTTTTATCCTATGACCTGTCAGGAGGTGCTGTCCTTTGAACGATAAAGTCTACCGATACATCATTGCCGTTGCCGAAGAGGGAAGTTTTACCGGAGCCGCAAGAAAACTGTACATCGCGCAACCCTCTTTGAGTCAGATCATTAAAAACCAGGAAGAGGCCTTGGGCTTCGATATTTTTGACCGTAAAAAAAACCCGGTCACCCTGACGGATGCGGGAAGAGAATATTTACACTGGGCAAAACAGATGGTTGCCATGCAAAAGAATATGATGCTCAGACTAAAGGATTATTCCAAACAGGGAGTCTCCCATTTAAACATCGGAATCCTTCCCGAATGTAGTGCCTTCATTCTTCCCAAACCCTTAAAGGTCTTTCGGGAAAACAACCCCCATATTTGTGTGCAGGTTTGTGAGTTAAGCAGTAACGATCTGCAGGACTACTTAGAGCAGTCCGATACGGATTTCATCGTGGGTCTTACCCACCCGGATACTTATAAATATCGAAACCTTCCGCTGTATGACGAGAAGATTATTTTAGCCACCCCGAAAAACTATCTCCCCCGGGGCTCCAAGGAAATCGACCTGTACCTTTTAAAGGATCGCCCCTTTGTGATGATGGAGGAGGGCCAGTTTCTCTATAACACCACCCATGACCTTTGCAAACGCCACGGGTTTGTTCCCAAAACCGTTGTGGAATGCTACAACCTGGAGACCGCCATGCATATGGTTAAGGCCGGGGTAGGGATTACCTTGATTCCCGATTTAATGGCCTGTTTGGTGGAAGGCTTAAGTTACTACACCCTTCAAGGGAATACACCGAAATCCCAGATATCCATCGTCTATTCCCGGGAAAG
>CAZTIJ010000383.1:0-1751 GCA_964613365.1 uncultured Clostridiaceae bacterium
GTATCCTCAACCTCAATAATCACCCTTACCCTGTCATGATCCACTTTTCCGGCGGCACGGAGTGTAACCCCTCCATGTTCCGTGAATTTAATACCATTGCTTATCAGGTTTGTCAATACCTGATGAAGCCGAGTGGGATCCCCTTTTACAACCCGGGGAAGTCTTTCCCCTATCTCCATGTGCAGTTCCAGTCCCTTTCTTTTCGCCTGTTGATGAAACATGGATACTGCGGTTTCCATCGTTCTTCGAATATCAAAGGTGATGGATTCCAAAGCCATTTTATTCGATTCGATTTTGGATAAGTCCAAAATATCGTTTAATATGTTCATTAAACCTTCCGAGGCATTTTGCACATTTTTCAAGTAGTTTTGTTGCTGTTCAGACATTTCCGTATCGGAAAGCAGCTCTAAATATCCGATAATTCCATTCATGGGAGTTCGGATTTCATGGCTCATATTCGCAAGGAATGTTGATTTTGCTTGATTGGCACTTTCCGCTTCTTTTTTCGCCAAGAGGAGATCTTTCTCTATCGTTTTGCGCCTGGTTATATCGATATACACTCCACGCATTAACCGAGGCTCCCCTTTTTCTGTCCACTGAATGACTTTCCCTTTTTCCTCGATCCAGACCCAATGACCCTTCTTATGTTTTCTCCGAATTTCCAGCGAATAGTTTTTTTGCTCTTTATTTAATATCCTCTGGATTTCAGCCTCCACCTGGGGTAAATCCTCGGGATGTACAAAATTCTTCCAATTTTCAAGGCTTAACGGCCGAAGATCTTCCAGTTCATAACCACTGATTTTTGTAAGATTTTCAAAATATAAAACCTCACCGGTTTGGATATTCCATTCCCAGGTCCCGATGTTACCGGCTTCTAATGTATCGGATAGTCGTTGCTTTTCCAGGTTGAGATAATTTCGTGTCTCAATTAACGGAGTTTGGTCCACTAGATAACCCCGGATTTGTTTTAAGCGCCCTTTACTGTTTCGGTCCACCTTACTGTAGTCGTAAAACCAACGATAACCACCTTTTTTTGTTTTGATACGATAAAAGAGTTCATAGGTATCCACGTTTACACTGAGTTTCTCCCTGGATTCCCGGTCAATCCGCTGCAGATCCTCTGGATGAATGAGATTATCGTATAGAAAATGAGGATCCATCATTTCTTCAGGGGTATATCCTAAAATATCCTGAACGTTTTTAGATACATACTTAATGGGCCAACCTTCTTTAGGCCCCCATGCAATGATAAACACCGGTCCTTGAAAAAATATATCCGATTTTTCATCGTTATGCTCCACCATGATATCACCTCTTGTTAGCTGCTTTTACATAAGTTTCCACTTTGTTTATTATTACCCTATCTTAAGGATAAAAACCGTTTACCACCGAATTTCTCAAAAACTTTTGTCTTTTTTTCGATTAAGGGATGTCCCGAGGGGTAAATACCTCATACATTCCCTATAGAGAGGAGACTTTTCGTGACCAATTATCAATGCACCGTCTGCGGCTATACCTATCGACCGGAACGAGGAGACAGAATTCGGGAGATCGAGCCGGGAACCTTGTTTGAAAAACTTCCGGAACAGTGGCGATGCCCTACGTGCAATCAACCGAAAATGGCCTTTACTGAAGTACGACATCCCTAATATCTATCCGATATTGGATCTCGAAGTTCTGTTACCATGTTTATGCTAAGATTATTTCGGGTATGAAATAATTAACACTTATTAAAGGAGGATTGTCCCATG
>CAZTIJ010000384.1:0-1747 GCA_964613365.1 uncultured Clostridiaceae bacterium
CAATTGTTTCAGTTTTTGAAAAGCAATAACGTTCCCATCCGGGTGTTTGATGATTTTATTGAACTGAAAGGTTATTTAGACGCATTGTAGGAACTATTATTTTATTACACAAGTAAAGAATCCCGGGATACAGGGTGTTCTCAGAAGCCGTTTATAGAAAATCAGGGATCCTGGGGTTTATAAGCCTTTGTAAAATAAGCATTCACTTGAAATCAAAAAATATACAGCATAGGATCAATACAATAAGAGAAGGGAATCGAGTCTTAATGACTTAATTCCTCTTCTCTTTTTTAAGGTCGATGGAATCTATTGCTGAACAGATACAGAGCATGTACTTATCTTAGGAAGCTCTTCTTTCAACCAGGGATTCCTTTACGATGACTCCGTCCTTCAGTTCAAGAATCTTTGTTCCGTAGGCGGCGGTTTCCTTTGAGTGGGTTACCTGAATAATGGTGGTTTTCAATGCCCGATGGATGGTTTGAAAGAGTTCCATAATCTCCACCGTGGTTTTGGAGTCCAGATTTCCCGTGGGCTCATCCAAAAGTAAAATCTTTGGTTGGAAAATCAGGGCCCGGGCGATGGCCACCCGTTGCTGCTGTCCTCCGGAAAGTTCCCGGGGGGTGTGTTTTCGATAATCTTTCAGCCCTGTGATTTCCAACAACATTTCCAGTCGGGCCTTTTCCTTCTTACCCTTTTTCCCGTCAAGAATCAAGGGGAGCATGATGTTATCCTCCACGGTAAGGTTTGGTACCAGATTATAAAACTGGAAAACAAAGCCGATGTCCCGTCTTCGAAGAAGACTTTTATCTTTTTCCTTCATGGTGGATAAGTCTTTTTCAAGTAAATTGATTTCTCCGAAGGTAACTTCATCCAGTCCGCCGAGCAGATATAATAAAGTGGATTTTCCGCAACCGGAAGGGCCCATAATGGATAGAAACTCTCCGGACTTTACTTCGAAGCTTAAACCTTTAAGCACCTCCACGGTTTGCTTTCCCATGGGGAAGTTTTTCTTTAAGGACGTAACTTTAATTGCATTCATTGGACATTCTCCTTTTTTTATAAAGTTTATTGTAACGCTTTTTCAAATTATATATTCCCATAATGTTTTTAACTGAAAAATAAATAAAGTCCATTGTCTTTATCATTCATGTTACATTAAGAAATGAATGTGGGGTGTTTTTGTAATACATTAGACATCCACTTCGCACTGAGTTGCTCAGTTTAATGTTATTCATACTGAATTTCCCGAATGATTGAGAGTTTCCGACTTTTCATAACCACGGGCAGGGTCGCCAGAATGAATAATAAGAAAGCCGCTATAAAAAAGGGAATCATCCCTGCAATATGAAACTCGATTGGTATGGGAAGACCGATCATTGTTGTCAGTGCCGTGATCAGCCGTGCCATCAGGTATCCGTAGGGAGTGATAAAGAAAATCGCCCATAGCACCGTTACTGCTGATTCTATATAGATCATACGACTTCGTTGCCCTTGGGTCATGCCCAGTGAACTTAGGATGGCCAAATCCTTCTTCCGCTGAATAAAGCTGATGATGATATTGTTTAAGGCTCCGAAAGCACCGATGACCACGGCCATGATGGAAAATACACTAAGGATGTTCATCATCTGGCGATTGCCATCCAGGTTGCGCTCTAGGGCCTCATCCACACTCATTACCCGGGCACCGTAGGTGCGGCTGAGTTCTTCGATTTCTTTCGCGAAGACTTCGCTTTTGTCCGATACATTA
>CAZTIJ010000385.1:0-305 GCA_964613365.1 uncultured Clostridiaceae bacterium
TCATAGAGGCTACGGTGTGTTGGTTGGAAGAACCATTGAAGAGGAATTTCCCAATACTTTCCCTCTATTTTACGCTTACCAAGATGAGGAGGGAGAGGGAAAAATCGTCGAAATTGATGGTGCTGACCTAATCGATGCTACAGAAACTCATATTTTGATCTTTAACAATGATCTTCTCAGAGCCTATGACATTGATGAGTTTTTTGATGCGTTAGAAAAGAAGTAGGCCTACAGAGGGCGCACGCTCAGAAAAATCCTGATCTCCGTCGGATGCTTAGAGCATTCCGGCGATAATGAGGATTAGG
>CAZTIJ010000385.1:315-1738 GCA_964613365.1 uncultured Clostridiaceae bacterium
AAAACACCAAGCAAATGCTGGAGGATATGCATAAGCGAAAAATTGATGATATTGAAAAACTTTAGCGTTCATAACAAACAGAAATTAGGGAATTCCAGTCCTTTCATTCTCTTAGGGTATTATGTGGAGGATGAAATGACTGGATTTTTTTGTGTGAATAGTTCACGTTAAACGCAAAAATTTCGTGTTAGACGCCGCTGTTTCTCAATTTCACCGAGTATGATCAGGATATGCTAATGAGTGATAACGGCATTGCTGACAGTGGTGCGGCTAGGGTAAGGTGATTTTGGGTATTATACCGACACGATTTGGGTAAATATATATTTGAAGAGGGCGAAAAAAGAATCTTTGAAGATGGAACTTACAAGTGACTAAGCCTTCATTGCTAGGTTTTACGAAGAAAATAAATCAGACAGGAGGGAATGTCTATGGAAATTAAAAAGGTCTACCGGGAAAAGGTGCCAAAGATCCGGTTAATCGGATTGCCCTACTCCGAAGAGGAAATCTTGGAAAAGGGAGGGTTTCCCTGGCTTTGGGATGAGTGGATAAAAAAGAAACGGTTTAACCGATTTCAGGGGATGAAGCCTTTAGACGGTTTTGAAGAGGCAATGATCGGTGGCAGACATCTGGAAGGAGAATTTGTCTACTGGATCGGAATGTTTTTTCCGGAAGGAACAGCGGTTCCTGACGGCTTTAAATCCGTAGATATTCCCAAAGGCGATCTGGGTACCTGCTGGGTATATGGAAAGGACTCCTTTGAAGCCCCTGATCTTCACGGGGAAGAGGTTCACCAGGAATGCATTAAAAGCCTGGAGGAAAGGGGTATGGTGCCGGTGTCGGACTATTGGATTTTTGAGCGGTATCACACTCCCAGGTTTACAAAGCCGGATGCTAAGGGCAATGTGATTATGGATTACTGCGTATACTTAAAATAGTATTGACCGGATACTATTCAGTTAGTATTTGGATATACTGGCTACGGTGATGATTATTGATAATTGAATGGAAAGGTGTAGAGAATCTAATTGTTTAGTTTTTTATGTATATAGAGTAGAGGGATGTTTACAGTTATTATGTGAAAAACTCATAACAGAACCGCCCTGCGATAAAGGAAATAGAATACGCTAAAAGCACCGGAAAACCTGTTGATTACCTTGAAAAACCTTAGCCCTCAACCTCTTAGTGAAGAAGTTCAATTATGAGATAGGAATACATACGTGTATGAAATCTAGTTGATTCTATTTTTTTATGATAATATAGGGATTCTGCCAGCTCAAAAATAATAAAGTTTGGGAAAACCGTAAACATCAAAACCGTCTTAAGATCCGTAGTTATAGGGTTCTTCCGGCGGATTTTTTGTATTTTAAAAATTTTGACAAATCCCAAGCAACGTGCTAATATATTGTTATTAGATATATCGTTA
>CAZTIJ010000386.1:0-1716 GCA_964613365.1 uncultured Clostridiaceae bacterium
GATGTTTGAGCTGAGTTTGGGAACTGAGCAGGGAGCGATCCAGGTAACCGAGCCCTATATTGATCGGTTTATTGAGCGGTGAAACGCTCTTTATTTTCACTCAATAACAAACCGACGGTCGGTATATATAAAGAGGTGAATATTGGGGTGCAAAAACCGTTCGTTGTGGGAAATCGATCATTAATGGATTATGAATAATCAAGGGTGGAAATGGATAAATAACAAACACAAGGAGGAAGAAGCGATGAAAAATTATGTTAAGAATTTAAAGGACGTGGGAAACAAGGACTTGTTGGAAGTCGGAGGGAAGGCCGGGAATTTAGGTGAAATGATTTCTCAAGACTTACCTGTGCCGTGGGGGTTTGTGGTACTGACAGCGGGTTATCAAAGCTTTGTTCAGGAAAATCAACTGGAAAAAAAGATTGAAGATTTGCTTAAGCACATGGAGACCCTAGGGAGCTTCGCCTATGAAAGGGCTCTCAATGAACTGTTTTTGTCCAGCCCCATACCCAAGGACGTGGAAGAAGAGATTCTTAGACATTATCGGCTGAAAGGAAATCCCACGGTGGCGGTGCGTTCCTCGGCAACGGCGGAGGACCTTCCGGGCCTATCCTTTGCAGGACAGTATTCCAGTTACTTGAATGTTTCCGGGGCAGAAGAACTGAGCAAGGCGATTAAAGCCTGCTGGGCATCCCTATGGAATGAGCGGGCGGTTGCCTATCGAAAAAAGCATGGGATCGGTATCGAGGGTCTTAGTCACGGAGTAGTGGTACAAAAGCAACTGAAAGGAGAAAAATCGGGAATCCTATTTACCGCCAATCCGGTCAACGGCCGCCGGGATCAAATCTTGTTAAATGCCTCCTGGGGACTGGGGGAAGCCATTGTCGGCGGAGAAGTGAATCCGGATCAGTGGGTGCTGGACAAAAAGAAGGGTACAGTGCTAAAGGAGCAGATTGGAATAAAGAAGGTCATGACCGCTCGCCGGGAGCAGGGGATTATTAATCAACCGGTCCCGGCGGAAAAACAAACCCGGGCCTCTTTGAAACATGATGAAATTCAGATATTACTAGGCTTAGGGAAGAAAGTGGAAAATCATTACGGCACCCCCCAGGACCTGGAATGGTCCATGGAGGATGGGAAAATTTATTTGGTGCAAACCCGTCCAATTACTTCTTTATACCCTATTCCTAAAACCCCGGAGGAGAAAAAGGGACTCCGGATTTATATGAATTTTAATAATTATAGTCAAGCCATGAAAGAACCTTTTACTCCCATGGGGGCGGAGGTCATGAGACTGATGGTGAAGGATGTGATCCGTAAAATGGGTCGGAAGGATCCCGATGATCCCAAAACCCTGTGGTGGTTTCATGTAGCCGGTGGAAGGATGATGCTGGATGTTACGGATCTTCTACGAAGGGAAAAAACCTGGAAGAAGTTTCATTCGAATCCCGCTGATAAAGATCCCGTGACCATGGAAATTATGAAACAATTGTTGGAACGGGAGAAAGAAGAGATCACCTCCAGGAAAGGCGTCTCTTTAGTCAAAAAAATCAATGGTAGAATGATCAAATATGCCGTCTCGGGGATCCGTCGAATGAAAGTCGGAAAGAAAAATGCGGTCCTTGGTCGCAGAAAAGCCGTTGACCCTGGGGAAAACCTGAAAAATAATCTTGAGGCCAAGCGTCGGGAGCTAAACAGTACCCAGGAGCGGATCGC
>CAZTIJ010000387.1:0-1709 GCA_964613365.1 uncultured Clostridiaceae bacterium
CATGCGATCAACCTTTTTAGGATTTAATGCCGCCCGGTCGGGACTGTTTGCCTCCCAACGGGCCTTAGATATTACCGGACATAATATTGCCAACGCCAACACCAAGGGTTATTCTCGCCAGCGACTGGAACAGGGCACCAGTATTTCCATGAAGCTTCAAGGCGGCCAGGGAATGCTGGGCACCGGGGTGGATACCAAGGAAGTCCAGCAAATACGAAATGAATTCATTGACTATCAACTCCGCCAGGAAAACACGGATCTCGGGTACTGGTCTGCCCGGTCGGAAGGCCTGGAGATGCTGGAGATGATCATGAACGAACCCTCGGATACGGGCATTACCCAGGTAATGGACGACTTTTTTTATGCGGTGGATACCTTGGCGAAAAATCCGGGGGATAGTGACATTACCGTACGGGCCCAGGTCCGGGAAGAGGCCATTGCCTTTACCAAAACCTTAAATCACCTGTATAGTCAAATGGAACAAAACGTCCGAAACATCGACGAGGAAATCAACAACACCGTAACGGAAATCAACGATTTAACCGAAGGGATTGCAAGACTTAATAAACAAATCTACACCCTAGAGTCCGACGGCTCCAATGCCAACGATCTACGGGACGAAAGAAACGTAATGCTTGATGAACTTTCCTTACTGGCCGATGTTCGTGTATCCGAGTATACGGAAAAGGTCGTAGGCAGTGAACAGGGTGCCGGGAAAAAAATGATGATTGAAATCGGTGGTCGTCCATTAGTAGACCATGACAGTACCTATAAAATTGAGAGTCGGGAAGCTTTCAGCAACATCTATGAAGGGGAAAACGACGAAGCAGAAATCCCCATCACCCAACTTACCTGGGCGGGACGGGAAGACCTTACCGGAGACCTAGGGGGAGAGCTTCAAGCCCTGATTAATCTTCGGGACGGAGATAGCGCCGGAGAGAAGGGGTACCCCTATTATATGAAAGAGCTGAATAAATTCGCCCAAACCTTTGCCAAAGAAGTAAACGAACTACATAGCCGGGGCTACGGTTTAGGAAGCGATGTGCTTACCGATGAGGATGGAGAGCCGATCACCGATGACGGTGCAGGATACTTAATGTTTACCCACAGTGATTTAGACTCTATTGACCTTTATGACGAAGACGGAAACATTGATTATGAGGCTATTACCGCTCGGGATATCAGCATATCCAGGGATGTGGATCGGGATTTGAATAAAATCGCCACTTCCCTGGACGGCAGTCAGGGGGACGCCTCCATCGCCGAACAGATCGGACAGATGCGAAACGACCGAACCATGTTTCAGGAAGGAAAGCCCGAGGATTTCTTAAAGTCCTTAATCGGAAACCTAGGGGTGGACGCGAAGGAAGCCAATCGAAACCGGGATAATCAAGAAGGCCTGGTGGGAATGCTGGATTATAAACGGGAATCCATTATGGGGGTTTCCATGGACGAGGAAATGTCCAATATGATTAAATTTCAACACGCCTACAACGCTTCGGCTCGGATGATGACCACCATGGACGAGATGCTGGATGTGGTGATCAACCGCCTGGGTGTAGTAGGAAGATAGGAGGGTAAACCATGCGAATTACCAATAATATGATGATTAATAATATGAACCGGAATATGAATCGAAACCTGGTGAACATGAATCAGCGACAAAACCAGATCGCCACGGGAAAAAGAATTCACCGACCCTCCGATGA
>CAZTIJ010000388.1:0-1705 GCA_964613365.1 uncultured Clostridiaceae bacterium
ATGGAAAGAATCTTTTATATAGCGCAAGGATGTACGAAGAGAAAGGGAAGCACGATGGGCCGGGAAGTATTATGGGCCTATTTATCACCGGTTTTGAGACTCCTGTGTCGCCTAGGGAATTACAAATTCCCGAGGAAGGTTATATCATCGAGCCCTTTTGGTCATCAGAGAGTGATGTCATTTACTACGTTGTAGAGGAAGGGTTGTTTTCTTATAGCATAGAGGATGAAAAAGAAAAGTTGATCCTCCCATCGAAGGATTTGCCAGGGCTCCCAAGGGAAGTGGAGGAAGAAAGCGGGAAAGAGATTATATATGATATATACCGGGATGAGGAGTCCTTATTTGTTTATTACTATGATGAGGATGAAATAGTGAAAATCAGCTTACATGATAAAGTTGAAGCGGAGATTTTTGCTGAGGGAATGGAGATGAGAAATGTAGAGAACATATCGGTTCTTCAAGATGATCTATTGCTCTTATCACCGAAGGCCAGGACCTTTGATGAGGACACCTTGTTGTCCGAAGGAAAAGAAATCAGGGTTAGAAAGACTCTTGAATATGCACAGTTTCAAGATTATTTTATTAGCGAAACCGGTGATATTTTCCTGCTGTTCACCACGGCAGAAAACGGGGCAGAAGTTCAGGTATTCGATCAAGGGCTGAGAAAAGAAAAGTGGATTCAACTGCCCTCTTCTTTTGGAAACACTGCTGTTCTGGGGAACATGCCCGATGAACCGGAAAAACTTTCAGTAATCGGTGAAAAAGAGTATTATCATCTGAAGACTCCGTAAAGTTACCGGTAAAAATCAAATATCATGTTGAAGCTCCACCAAAAGCATTGTAAACAAACTGAGGAGGATTTTATGTTTAAAAAGATAGAAATCTCAATTTTTATTCTGATCATGATTTTTTCTATTGTCGGCTGTGGTGACCAGGAAGAAGATCCCGATGAGGGCATTGAAGAGGAAGTTCACAGGGAGAATGAAGATGATGAAGAGGAAACCGGGAATGATTATGATCATGAAGGCGATGAGAATGATCAGGAAGACGAGGGGCATGGAGATGCTGATGAATCAATAGAGGAAAAACTTGATAAAATTGGCGCGGCTCTGAAGGAAGAACAATGGGAGAACGCTGGAAAAAATTTGTCTGAGCTTTCCAAAGATGGGCTGGACCAAGCCATTGCACTTGGCGATGTGCAAGGAATGTACGATGATGATCAGTATTTTTATGAAGAGATCACTGAACTTCTTAAGGATGAGTGGGTGATAAGCGGCTCAATGGCCGAAGATTTTATGGAGGGGATCATGGAGAATCTGCAACCGCCTTTGGATACTCAAGTTCTTAATCGGTCCGATGAAGAAATCCGTCAATGGTTTGATGAAATGGAGAGCTGGAGGATGTATGATGTCATGCTTTTCAGAGGAGAATTCACGGGGATTCTCGATAATTCGGAAGAGCTCCATAATCTTCTGGTAACAGAGGAAGCAGTGAATAAAGTGCTCCCCTTTGATGAACATGTAAAGAAATGGTTTTATGGCCATGATGAGGAATTCGGGTACCTTCTGGGCGCAGATGAAATGAACGTGGAAATCGCCGGAGTGCCGCTACTCTTTACTGATCCCGGTGGAGGATTCGGACCAATGCATGCTGCTATTGAACTTCTCTCGGAAGGGAACGAACTGCTGGATGTTGAAGTGCAATC
>CAZTIJ010000389.1:0-1665 GCA_964613365.1 uncultured Clostridiaceae bacterium
TGATGGCGCCCCAGTTTTCCATGGCGCCGAAGGCGAAATCGGGCACGGCCACCAGGTCCACCTTGGGAAGCGGGTAGGCGCGCCTGTAGAGTTTTTCGCAGTAGTGAAGCGACTTTCTGGCAAAAGCGATCCCGTAGCGGACGCTTTCCTCCATGCCGGGAAGGATCGCTGCCCGAACCCGGCGGTCCAGGTCGTCGACCATGATCCTGAAATCCCCGATGCCGATAAACAGCAGGTAGGTGGACATGGGCGGAGTCTGTTGAAAGACGACTTCTTTTTTGCCGTTTTTGCGGTAGTGTTCGCTGGCCGAAGGCATGTTGCCGATCACGGAAAGCGCTTTATCCACGATGACCGTGAATTCAAAGCGGGCCTTGTACATGGGCTGGTCATAGCAGGGAAACACTCGCCGGGCATCGCTTTCCTGGAACTGCGTCACGGCGATGACGCTGGTTTCCCTTCCCCGGCGGTAGGTGCTTTTGTACAAACCGGCCATTTTATCGGAGATTTCCCCGTAGTAGTCGATTGTCAGTTCGAATGGCCCGGATACGGGCTCCGGCAGGAAGACGGTAAGGGTCTCCTCCATGGGATCGACCTGGAAAGCCAGGGGTACCGCCCGGTCCCGGGTGTTGAGCGAACACCGGGTGATCGAAAGGTCCAGGCTGTTGAGCCGGACCGTGCCGGAAGTTTTTTCCGCGTTCAGGTCCAGCTCCAGGCGGCCGGCAAAGCGGTAATGAATCATGTCCGGCTCTATTGTGACCCGGTAATTTACCGGTTGGACTGCCGTGTGGTCATTGGGGTGCATGGAAATCCTTTCCTTCCTTTCACGCTTGGTTTGGCCGTTTACGCACTATATATGCATATTTCCTGGCTATAACAAGTTTTTTTTGGGGGCGGACCTGTCAAACTATCCGGAATTAATAATGATGACTTCCTGAAACGACCAATATCCGCGCCTGCATGCAGCCTTTCCGGAATATGTGTGCAAATTTCCGGACACATGCAAATTCCGGGGAATATAGGATGTGCTGACGAAGGAAGCGCATCGTTTTAAAGCCGGCTACCGGATCCCATGAGGAAATGGCGTCTATGATGCGCTTCCTTCGTCAGCACATCCTATAACGCTGGCACCTGTTTCTATCCTCCGGAAGCGGTTGGTCGGTCTGCGGTTTGAAATCAGTCGCCGCAGCGAATTTGAACCGGGTGCGAAGGAATTCCTTAAAAGCATGATTTTGGGGGCAAAAAGCGGGTTCTAAGGGTCAAATAACGACGAAATTGTATTGAATTAATAATAATTTTAAATGGATGTGCCGGTTCGGCCCCCTAATTTTTTTGTTGCAAACGGGGCTGGATTTTTCTACAAGAAGTGTATGGGATACGTTTTTGACGCGGTGGACGCGCAGCATTATCAGAGATGGGTTGGTGACGCGAAGAACCGGCTTGCACTGGAGCTGGAAACGGGACTCATGCGTTCCATGCTGCGGCCCGTGTTCGGGGAAAGCCTGCTCGACGTGGGGTGCGGCACGGGCGAGAGCATCCGGCCATATCTCGGAAAGGGAATCAACCTGACCGGTATCGACCCATCCGCCCCCATGCTTGAAATAGCCAGGGAAAACCTCGGGCACAGGGTCGATTTTCACCGGGGGTATGCGGAGGACCTGCCGTTTG
>CAZTIJ010000390.1:0-1661 GCA_964613365.1 uncultured Clostridiaceae bacterium
GGACCGGTGCAGAGAAAAACTAAAAATAGAGTAAGAAAAAGATAACCGCCTGAAGAATCGGAGATACCGATGCTTTGAGGCGGTTTTGTATTTCTTTAACTATTTTCCCCCAGGTTTGCACCTTTATCAAATGGACAAAGGTTTACAAATAAATCTTTCAGCTGTTCATCGTTATCACTATTTTTTAATATGTGCTCCAGTAATTCCTCCTGTCTTGCCTGACCTAAGGTTAAACGGTATAATGAAAGAATTTTTATTAACCGTTCATATCGTATAACGTCTTTACTCATTGGATACTGCGGCACCATTCGTTCGATTTTCACTTCAGGATTTCCGGCCAAACTCCAAAAAGGAATTAACTCACTGGATCCATCATGATTTTCAACTTCTTCTTCCCTGGCAGCATCAAATATTTCCTTCCATAAATCCTCTTTCACTGTTAGGTCCCGGTAATTTTGCGCAAGGTTTTGCCGAATGGCAAGACACTTGAAACGATTAATTCTTCCTTCTCTTTGCTCTAAATCCACAGGATTCGACGGGAGATTCCAATGAACAATTCTGCGGCAGTAATAATGAAAGTCCAGCCCTTCTTGACCAATAGAGGTGGTTGCCAACACAAAGGGTCTAAATGGTGAATTAAACGCATTTCGAATACTGTCTTTACGATTCGTTACTTTTCGGTCGCCTTCCCCTTTATAAAATCCTACGGCAAAATTCGATCTGATCCTAGCCACCTTTACCTTCTTACCCGATCCCTTTAGTATTTTCTTTTTGAAAGTATTATAGGTATCTACGGGATAACTGGCGGTATGGGCCACCATGGACTCCACCATAAGATCATTCAGTCTTTTCCAATCATTCGGCGTACTCTTCAAACCGTAGGATTCAGTTAACATATGGGTATATTCATCTATGACCGATTGAAAGTTTCCGTCTTTGAAATATCTTAGCACATTTTTCCAATGGGCCTCCGTAGAACTATCCTTATAGGATAATTCAATAATTGCTGTAGATTCTTGTATATTTAATCGATTGATCATTACTTTTGCTACCCGGGTTGCATATATAGGGTTCTTACGATTTGCACGATAGGCACAAATAGCCGGTGATCCGATAGTCATGTTCACCAGCACCTGTGCCAAATCATCAGGCATCCTTCCAAGGGATCGTTCACTGTTTTCCGTAAATTCTTTCTCAAGCTGCTCCATATGTCCATGGAACCCTTTTTGGCCGCCATCTTTCTCGTCTTCTCCTTCTTTAGTGATCAATTGCTCTTTATTATCCAGCCACTCTTTAACGTACTCCGGCGGATCCAAAAATATTGGAGCAAGGTAATACCAACGCTGATCTACCCGATCTTCCATCTCTTTGTTTTTTAAGTTGTTTAAATCCTTCGAGATATTCATTTTAAGCTGACGTTCAATTTCATCCAGAGACATTTTTTGATTCATGCAGTCTATGGGATCATAAAGGGATGCCAAATATTTTGATGGATAAAGCAATGCAAATAGGTTCATTGCATTCGGCTTCCCATCGGTTAAACTCAGCCTAAGCCTTGGTGTTGGAAATCGACTGTTCCCGGAGGAAAAATAATTTGTGTTCTTATGATTTTTATTCTTCTTGGCCAAACGTCCCACGGTTTTCCTTTCTGATTCATAGGA
>CAZTIJ010000391.1:0-1653 GCA_964613365.1 uncultured Clostridiaceae bacterium
TCCGCCGCCGCCGATGACAATCACATCATAGGTCTCTTCCAGGCTTTCCGCTTCCTGGGCAAAGGTGATTTTTTCCCCTTCTTCAAATAGGTCCTCGTCTCCGCCGGCTTCCAACAGAGCATTCCGGGCGGCCCGAATGATCCCTAAACTGGTTAGGGTGGCGCCGGTGACCGTGTCCACATTAGTGGTCTTATGCTCTTCCATAGCGGGAATGATTTTTTCAAAGGCCGGATCCGTCAACACCGGGGTTTCGTTATGGTCCACCACTTCAATGCTGTCAATATCCTGATCCTTTACCGTCACCTTCAGTTCAATAGGACCCTCATGTCCCGGTGCGCTGGCTACATACTCCCCGTCCTGATACTTTCCCTCGGGTGCTTCCGCCTGTTCCTCACCGTTACAGGCGCCTAGGGTCACAGCCATTAAAATCAATAGTAAAAACCATGCCGTTTTCTTTTTCCATCCTTTCATTTCACTACCTCCTTGATTTGTTATTTCTTTATCAACTTCATTGTAGTAAAGAATGGATCCATTGTATTTACACGTTTGTTACGATTTTTGCACTCCTGTGACAAAAAGACAAATCGTTGAATATCCGGAGGCCTTCTTCCGTTGTCAGGTGGAACCCTTGGTCTTTGGAAACATCGAAAAAAGCCTCCCGGAAAAGGGAGGCTTTTGATTCGGATTTCATGGAATTATTGTTTTACGTCGGGATATCCAGCCCGATCACATGCCGGTAGTACTGAGGATCATAATGCTTTAACACCCTCAGTCCCCTTAATGTATTCATGCTGCCAATGCCGGTGGACTCCATTTTGAAATGCAGTTGGCCGGAGTAGGTGGTGCCCCGGGTCAAATACCCTTTTTTGATCTTTCTTTGGAGCAGTCCTAAGGCCTCTTCCATCCGGGGATCGTAGGGATGCTGAATCGATGCAAAATAGCAAAGCGCCCGCAGCACATCGTACTTCCACCGGGTGGGAAAGTGAAATACGGTGATATAGGGCAGGATGATCTCCCCGTCGGACTCTCTTCGCATCAATTGTTTTCGAAGAAGATACTCCCGTCCCTTCCTGCTTTGTTCTTCCATCGCCTCCATGACTTTTTCCGAACCGGAGTAACCCTGTTTATGATAATCCCGGTAGGCCTCCAGCACCGATAGGGTGGTATGGATCGAGCTCTTTATCGTCCCTCGATGGTTTTTCCAACAGTTCCAGCCACCGTCGGACATCTGTCGGGTGATCAGGTACTCCACCATTTCATCCATCACCCTTTTGGGGTAACCTCCGTAAACAAGCAAACTGATCAGCATGGCCACCACGCAGTCGTCCTTCTCCACGGTCCCCTCCGGATTCCACATGTTGGTCACCAGGGTTTCAAGTCCCTGCTGATATACCGGATGCTTCGGATCAATTTCCAAAGACTGCAGATCCCTGAGGGTATAAAAGGTGGAAATCCATTTGGGACTGTAAATCCCTCCGCCCCAGGTTTTTTCCTCTTCATTGAAATAGGATAAAAATCGATCAATCCAGCCTTCGGTGGTATAGGGGGCGGCTTTATCCAGCAAATACACCTCGGTCATTCGCCTCACCGCCGGATCCCAGGTCCGAAGCCCCTCCAGTATTTTCATGGTTCTCCCCTCCTTTGTGGACGCAA
>CAZTIJ010000392.1:0-1648 GCA_964613365.1 uncultured Clostridiaceae bacterium
TACCATATTTTCGGAGGATGTAATAGCACAAAGAATAGCCCGATAGCCCAAAAGTAGCCCAAAGGGGACGGAGGTGTTTGAGTCATAGGATGACTCAAACACCTCCGTCCCCTTTGGGCTATTCTTTAGACTATTATCCGAAAATCGAATAAATCTTTTGATTGATGGGATCGGCATAGTCCTTGATTTGTGCATATACTTCGTTGATCACGGTCTCGTACAGTCGGTGATGCTCCGGGTTCGGTTCATAGGCATCCCGGATTTTCACCATGTTCTCCACGGCGGTTTGGTAGTCGGGATAGTACCCCGCCCCCACCGCCACATTGATGGCGGCGCCGATGCCGGCGGCGTTGTTGATGACGTTTCGAAGGCTTTTGATCCCGAAGACGTCGGCGAATATCTGCATGAAAAGTTCACTGTTGGAACCGCCGCCGGAGACGATCACCTGTTTCGGATACACCTGCAATTCCTCACACATTTGATCCACACTGATTTTCATCGTCATGGCAATGGACTCCATAATGGATCGATACATATGCCCTCGTTTATGGCGGCCGTCCAACCCGATAAACAACGCCTTCCGATAGGGCAGGTCGTTGGGCGCCAAGAACTCCCCTACGGTGATCAGTCCTTCGCTGCCCGGGGGAACCGGCTTTGCTTCCGATTCCAAGAGATCCTCCACGGTTTCACCGCTGTGTGCCGCCTTCTCTTCAATTTCCTCTCCTAACAGATCCTTAAACCAGGTAATGCTCCACATGCCTCTGCGTATACCGTTGCTGGTTTCATAAAGGTACTGATAGGGGATGGCGGCCAGGTTCGACCAGTAGTGTTCAGCGGTTTCCGTATACCGATCCCCCTTCATCATTCCGCCGATGTAGGTGCCAAGGGATACCAGCACCGAATCCTTGTTATGAATTCCGGCTCCGAGACCCTCCGCCGCCTTGTCATTGGCTGTGGCATATACGGGGCATCCCTCCGGAAGTCCCGTGGCCTCGGCGGCCTCTTTCGTCACCCTCCCCAGCTGTTCCCCGGGCAGGGCCAGGTCAAAGAGCATCTCCCGGGTCACATTGTAATCCTGATAATCCGACGGATCCTCGCTCCATTTCCAGTGAATGCGATCCAACGGACCGTAGATCCCTTCATAATTTGCCGCCGTATCCTTAAACTCGCCGGTTAACCGGTGGGTAAGATACCCGGTGGTGGTGGTGATGTAGGCGGTTTCGGGAACATCCTGCTGATAGGGCTTCGAAAGCCGTTTATCCATCCAATTGATCACGGGATAGGCCAGGGTTCCGTCCTTTTTTAAGTACACCCGGCAACAGCGAATGCTGCCGAGGCCGATTCCGATGATTTCCCGGGGGTCCCCGTCGAACTTCTCCATCAGTCCCTTGCTGACTTTTTGTAAGGATTCCCACAGATCATCGTCGGGATGTTCTGCGGTGTCGGCATCGGGTATATATAGGGGCCGTAGCTTTTGCTTTTCTTCCAGGATCAGGTTCCCTTCCAGATCGTAGATCCCGATTTTCGTACTCTGGGTGCCGCCGTCGATTCCAATAATATATTTCACGGTCTGCGCCTCCTCTGCCTTTGAATTTCAGGGGGTTCATGACAATGATCCTTGCCTTATTTTACCGCATCAGGAAGCCGC
>CAZTIJ010000393.1:0-1614 GCA_964613365.1 uncultured Clostridiaceae bacterium
GACACTAATTGATCTTTTAGCATTGGATAAAGAGGCGGAGAATAAAACCTGGGAAAGGTTTTTAAGAGAGAACGGAGAACAGTTAGTCGATAATATTCTTGAGATGTATTTGAAAGGGGATCTAGAGCACAGGTCCTTTGATCAGGAGGAAGAAGAGAAGTATATTGCCTTTAATTTCGTCATCAGAGGATTTTTGACCGAGCCGCAGCCGGTATTACAGGGGAAAAGCCCCCTTGAAGCCTTATATACCCCGGGGATGAAAAAGAAAATAGGGGAATTTCTTCAAGCAATCGAATTGGGAGAGTATGACGATGAAGAACAGTATTTTATCAAATTTTCCGCTTACTTAGATGAGATTAAAGATCTGCTCACTACGGATGTAAAAGAAATTAATGATTTATTGAACCTTCATTGGGAAAAGACCATGTATAAAAAAGAAGGGGAGCTCTTTTTTCGTAAAACCTATGGACGATATTTTCCCGAAGATATTGCGAAGGCCCTTAGTGTATGGTACGAGTACTGCGAAAAAGAAGAACCGAATATCAGAAAAACCGGGGCCTGGGCATCGGCTCTGGACCACTTGATCGGCAATGTATTTCTTTATAAAAATCCCCTGAACCAAAAAGAGGTTGCGGAAAAATATCAAGTATCCAACGGAACAATTGCAAGAAACATGGAAAAATTAAATATCTACTTCGCTAATAATTTGAAAGAGGATAGAGAAGATACCTTCGATGCATTGGATGTTGAGGATAGGTGTGCTTTAACCGAGAAAATAAGAGGAGTAAATGAGGTCTTACTTGATGGTTTTCACACATGGCTTATGGACCAGGGATTAACAGAAAAAACCATCAGAACCCATAGCAGTAACATTGATTTTTTTATTAATGATTATTTAGCCCACTATGATTTCGTGGAGGCTCGGGAGGGAATTGATCGAGTCAGCGAATTTTTAGGGGACTGGTTTATCCGTAAAGCCATGTGGTCCACGAAAACCACAATTCTTAGTAATATAACCTCGATCAAGAAGTTTTACCGGTACCTACTGGAAATCGGAGAAATCGAAAAAGAAGATTTCAATCGCCTGAAAAACATCATTAAAGAAGAAAAAGACATCTGGATCGAAACCGTAGAGGTTTATAATGATTTTTAACTTGAAAAGCGCCCCTTCCCGGAGTAATGACGGAAAGGGGCGTGGTCTATCCGGACGATTCGAAGAGGCAATTGCCCTTAGTATGGAATATCGTTTTCCTTTAAGATTTTTCTCCCCGTCGATAGCCGGTGATTACACCAAGGGGGATTCCGATCAAAAGTCCGAAGGCTCCCCCCAGATAGGTTCCCAACTCGTAGCCGGTTAACCCGGGATAACTGGGGAATTCCAACCATCCAAAAAAGGTGCCGCCGACAACCATGCCCAAATAGGCACCGCCCAACAGTCCAAGAAGTAGGCCGATACATCCGCCGATGATTCCAAAAACGGTTTTTTTCTTCATTTTCACTCAGCTCCCAAGGGTTGTGTTATGATGAAAGGAACAGGGACTATAATCATATAATCACGGGTTCTTATGTTATTTATACCCGAAAGCAGGGGAAACAGTCCGTCATTCAAATAAT
>CAZTIJ010000394.1:0-1609 GCA_964613365.1 uncultured Clostridiaceae bacterium
TAACCTCCTTTCTACTCTTACAACAAACCAAAAAATATCTACCTATTACTATTTCTCCTTCCCCCTTCAAAACTCCTCCCTACTTCTGGAAAGATTTCCAACTTTCTTTATTTTTTTTCTTTCTTCTTTCTTTTCTTATCTTTTACAAAAACAAAAAACCTGCCGCACACAGCACAGCAGGTTTAATCTCTATATACTTTTTTCTCTCCCTAAATAATATTCCAGTAATAAAACACCCAAATCAGCATTACGGAAGCCGTGGCAAATAGGGAGTAGTGAATCCGAGGCAGTATTCCTTTATGCCCCTTTACCCAGGCGGCTATGGCAAACTTAACCACTACAAAGGTAACAAGAATCATTAAAAGTGGAATTACTCGGTCTAACACTGCGAGTATTGGTGACGGCGGGGTAAAGGCTTGTACCGGCAGGCCATATACCGGGTCCGGTTCTCCGTTTAAAAGAAAACTTCCGAAGAAGATGAAGGCCAGGAGTCCTTGGAAATAGGCTACCCGTTTGCCCCATTTCGCTACGCGCTGTTCTTCTATAGGGTTTCTTCCCTTTCTTCTTAGTAGGCCAACCCCTCCTTTAACAGTCCAAAAGATGAAACTTCCCAGGATCGTGACCATGGAAAACCGTATTAAACACAGGGTGGTGTTGGTGCCTTCATACCAGGCGGCCCGGGAGTAACTCATGGGTCCGTCGGCGATCAGCATGGTTTTTCCGATGGAGTCCGTGCCGAAGACAATGGTTTGAAAGCCTCCGCTATAGTCTTTGGATCGTTGATTACTTAAGTTTTGATAGACCCCGTTTTCCACTTCCATAAATTCATGGGTATCTCCTAAATGATGTACGATCAGACGTCCCCCATCTCCTGCCTCTACTTTGATGGTACCGAATAAAAGGCTGAGGAGGGCATCGGAACTGGTAAAAGATCGTCGGTTTTGGTAATACTCTCCGCTAAAGGGCTCCGCATCGCTTCTTGTGGCTGGGATACCGGTAACTTCTTCTTTTTCTTCCCCGGGGAAGTACTGATCTAAGAAATCCTGAAAAATATTGAAATTGACCAGGTAGTTCCCACCGCTATGGGAGATGAAAAAGCCCAGATCCTCTGAGGGAATCATAAAAAGGGCGGTGTCGTAGAGCATCATGCCTCCGGGGTGGTGAAAAGTTTCCCGGTCATTAAATTCCGCTTTTAAAAATCCGTAGGAAGTTCCGTGGACCTTTTCGTGGAAGGTGGCCTCCTTACTAAACATTTCTTCTATTGTATCGGCCTTAAGTATTTCTCCGTTGTCATAGCTACCCCCTTGAAGTTAGGCCAGCATAAACTTTGCCATATCCTTCGAAGAGCTACTCATGCTCCCTGCGGGCTCAATTACGTATTCAAATTTTGCCTCTTGAAACTCCCCGCCCACCCATCGGTAGGGTGTGGTAAGGTGGGGTGCTAAATGATCGGGTACCGGTTGTTTCATGGTACTGTAATTCATACCCAGGGGCTGATAAATATGCTGTTCGATATAGTTTTCATAGGGCATTCCCGATACCAGCTCGACGATATAGCCTGCCAGTGCGCTGCCGTAATTAGAGTAAGCCCGCACTTCCCCGGGATTAA
>CAZTIJ010000395.1:0-1603 GCA_964613365.1 uncultured Clostridiaceae bacterium
GGATCCCTTTGCCTGCGACTGGCTTGGACTTTCAACCACAGACCCTTTACCCGTTCCATCATTATAAACCATTTACTTTTTCTTATCAATAAAAATCGATTCACTCTGGGTATAATTCTTGTTGTAACTCCCCATGGCTTTTTTTCCCGTCCGGGCGTTTTTAATTTTCTCCTGGACCTTTGCCATATCCTTTTTCATCTTCTTCAGGTTTTCCTGATCCAGCTGACTGACCTTATCGGCCTTCGCCATGATTTCCTGAATTTTCTCCTTCAGGTCCTTAAAGCCTTCCACCGGCTCTTCCTGTACCTTCGATAGATCTTCCATCCCTAAGGCTTCTTTAAGATCCTGATACTTCTCTGCAAATTCCTTATCCAGTACATCGATTTTTTCAATGATTTTGTTCTTTTTTTCTATGGCCTGATTCAGGGCATCAATGTTTTCTCCATTCAAAGCTTCCTGCTGCTTTTCCGTGGCCTCCATCAAACTGACCATCAGTTGCAGTTTCGCCTCGCTGATCCGGTACAAATATGCGGTTAACTCCTTTTTTTCCTTCACTTAATCACCTATCGCTTTCCCTTGGCGATTTTCATTGCTTCTTTCCATGTATCCCGAAGTTCGGTCACCATCTCTTTGGCTTCCTCCAAGGGTTCGGTTTTCTTTTGAATGTTTGCCTCCACCAGTTTTTCAAGAATATAGGTATAAAGACTACGCATATTCTGGGACATTTCATAGTCCATATTCAGGGAATTGTTCAGTTCATGGATGATGTCCTGGGCCCGATTAATGCCTTCGTTGGCCACTTGAATGTTTTTCTCTTCAATGCCCATTTTCCCTTTGTTGATAAATTTTAACGCCCCGTTGTACAGCATTAAGGTTAGCTCTTCGGGACTTGCGGTCTTTACACTGTTTTCCTTATACGTATTGTACGGATTTCTTACTGCCATTTTGATTCCTCCTAAAGATAGATAGGTAATCACCGGGAAAAGAGCCCTGCTCGAATCCCTTACTACCTGTTGTATGTTATATCATAATAACCATGGATCTCGAGAAATAACCCTTCCGATCCTCGCTCGGGAACTACTGCATTCCCATGCCGCCCATTTGCTGCATTAACCATCCTGCCTGATCATTCATTTGGGACATGGCCTTTTCCATGGCGGTAAACTGATTCCAGTAGCGCTCTTCCGTTTGCATCAGTCGCCGCTCTTCATTGGCGATTCGCTGTTGAATGCTTTGAACGTCCCGATCCAATCGGGAGATGGAACCCTGCTGGGTTACAAAATCTATCAGAAGATTGCTTCGTACGCTTCGATAAAGGTTGGTGTCTTCTCCGGGACCCGATTGACGAATCACTTCTTTCATGCCGTCGGTAATATCGTCATAGGCCCGTTGAATAAGCCCGGTGCCGGCTTTTCCTTCGCCCTCCGCCGGAGTTTTAAAGAACACATCCAGCACTCCTTCGGGATCATTGGCGATGGCCTGCCTTAACTTATCTTCTTCAATTTCCAGCCGTCCACCCTGCTGATAATTTCCGGTGGAAATCCCGATCTGGGTAATGTGGCTATACTCCCCGGAAGTGTTTTCAATATTCTCATACATGCTG
>CAZTIJ010000396.1:0-1588 GCA_964613365.1 uncultured Clostridiaceae bacterium
AATCTGTTTCTGGCCCTTGGCACTGGGCGTTCTGGGCATTCGAATTGTATCCTGGATCACGAATATGTTTGTGGACATGGTGGTGGGAGACCTGTCCTATGTCGGTCCGTTCCTGACCAATGCAGTTCCTGCGGCAGCGACGGTGCTTTTGCTGGTCCTTTATCTTCTTCTCTATCAGGAGGCCAAAAAGCAAATGGTTAAGGAAGAGGAAACCGGGTAAATAAGTATATATAGATTTTTACCAAGGAGGAGAGGCCGATGCTAGCAAAGGAAATAATGACAAAGGAAGTTATCTCTGTAAAAAGTCAGGACTTAGTAGAAGATGTTATTAAGATTTTAATGGATAAAAATATCAGTGGGGTACCCGTGGTCGACGATGAGAACCATGTGATCGGAATAGTAACGGAGGGGGATCTGATCTATCGTAGCAAGAAGTTGAAAATTCCTACGTTTTTCAGTATTCTTGATGGGTACGTGTTCTTAGAGAGTACCAAGACCATTGAAAAACAGCTAAAAAAAATGGTGGGTTATCGGGTGGAAGATGTGATGACCGTAGATGTGATTACCGTAGAGGAAGACCAAACCGTGGAAGATGTGGCCACCTTGATGACCAAGGAAAAAATAAACCGCGTGCCGGTGGTGGCGGCGGGGAAATTAGTGGGGATTATAAGCCGCAGGGACATTATCCGCTCTTATTCCGCTTAATTAGAGGTTTCTATGTGCCCCTTAGGGAAAATCCTAAGGGGTTTGTTATGGGGAAATGGAGTCATGGTGTTGTGATGGCTTTGTGATATAATTATTCAAATGAATTGACAAGCTTTTGACAAAGCTTTAGAATAGAATGTGTACTTATAAATAATCTATTAAGGAAGTGGGAGGGCTATAAATGACAAGAAAGTTGGTAGGATTCGCTTTGTTCATTTTAACCGGTGCAGCCTTGATTGTTCTTTCGATTGTGGAGCACTCGAATCCGATGTATATCGGCCTGTTGGTAATCATAGGAGTGCTTTTTGCCCTAGGACTGACGGAGCATTACAAAGACCTAAAAAAATAAGGAGGCCTGGATATGTTTGATAAAAAGAAAGCAACCACATTTTTCTGTGC
Organism: uncultured Clostridiaceae bacterium; assembly: GCA_964613365.1. Classification (GTDB taxonomy): domain Bacteria; phylum Bacillota; class Clostridia; order Peptostreptococcales; family T1SED10-28; genus Isachenkonia. The sequence continues at coordinate 1,105 of CAZTIJ010000396.1, forward strand.
CTTTTTAGGTACGGTCATCACATGGTATATACAGCATGAAATGGGATACTCCGCGATCATCGCCAATGGGATCGTGGGAGTGTTGGCAGGAATCTTACTGTCGGCGCCATTGGCCGGAGCAACCTATACCGCATCCTTCGTAGGGATGTCTTCCGCCGCGGTGCTTCCATCCATGGGAGCCGCTGCATTAGCCGGAGCGGTGGTAGGGATTGTCATTGTTTTCACAGCTGAAGTATATGCAGGGATCGGCGGCAAAGGTGGTACTACCGCAGCATTTTCTGTACAGGTAAGTCGCTTTATCATGAGTATTTTCGGATAGGAGGAATCGTAATGGATAACACGGCAATTATAATCACGGCAATCTTAGCAGGGATCGCCACTTATGCCATCAGTGTGAAGCTGGAAAAGGGAGCGGTGTTCGGCTCCGCAATTGTGGTATTATTATCCGGTCTTTTTTTGCCTCATTTCTTTGAAATGGGGGATA
>CAZTIJ010000397.1:0-1585 GCA_964613365.1 uncultured Clostridiaceae bacterium
GAAGCTGGGGAATCTCGATGATTTCCGACATTTCAGGCATGATAGGAATGTTTACAATAGGGATGATCAAAAAAAACAGCAGGGCAAGATAAAGAGCGCCTAAACCCACCATCCGCTTAATGGATACGATGGAAGTGATGAAGCCTTCGGAAATAAGAATATCTTTATTATGGTTGTTCTTGTGGGCCAATACAATGTAGGTACCCACTTGAATCACCGTAAAGACCACCGCCAAGGTGGATAGTATAATGAGACCGATAATCCCCCGGGGATCCAGCAAAAGGGAAAAGGCCGCGGAATTGATCAGAACCCCGGAACTTACCACAAGAAGCAATCGGTTTAAAAAATATCCTAAAAAAGGAATCAGTACATAGCTGCTTAACAGCAAATAAAACAGACTGAAGATTAAATAATTCCTCCAGGATTTTCGAAAATCCCATAAACTGCTGATCATTAATCGAAACATAGAAATCCCTCCGAGATTTTTTCTGTATTTCCTTGTATACCCTGCAACAAGAAAAGTACACAGGGAATCATACTTCCTTTGAGCCCGGTGAAATTTAAGGGCGGTGACCTTGACAGATTCCTAAAGGGTTACTATAATGGAAGCAACATATGAATACTTGCTCACACATAACATTAAAAGGAGGATCATAGATGAAGAATTCGAAAGCAAAAATAGAAAATTGCGATTGCACCATCATTCATGAAGATATTGTAAAGGAAGTGGGAGAGAATATGCCCGAAGACGAGGGGTTGTATGACTTAGCCGAGTTGTTTAAAGTCTTTGGGGACACCACCAGGATTAAAATATTATACGCTTTGTTTGCCGCAGAAATGTGTGTGTGTGATATTGCCGTGCTGTTAAACATGAGCCAATCCGCCATATCCCATCAACTGCGGGTGCTAAAACAGGCCAGGCTGGTAAAATACCGGAAACAGGGTAAGGTGGTATATTACACCCTGGACGATGACCATGTAAAAGAAATTTTTGATCAGGGACTGATTCATATCAACGAAATGAAATCATAGCTACCAAAGATAATGGGCAAAGGAGGAGAAGACATGAAGCATAACACCATTAAAAGGGAATGGGCTCTGGAAGGTCTCGGTTGTGGAAACTGTGCTGAGAAAATGGAAAGCCAAATCAAAAAACTTCAGGGAGTACAACAGGCAAGGGTGGATTTTATCGGGAAAAAACTTACCTTGAAAATAGATGAAAAACAAGGAATGACGGAAATTGTTAAGGACGTTGCAAAGATTATGGACCGCATCGAACCGGGGGTTCAGTTACAGAAATTCGAAGGAGGCAAGGGGAAAGAAAACCCCCCTAAGGCCGGGAAAGGACAGGATCGGTCAAAAGAAGCCCAAATCCGCTTGGGTTTTGGTGGAGCCCTTTTTGCCGCGGCCATGATCCTAAATCTACAGGAAAATTTCAGTCTGGGGCTGTTTGTCGTAAGTTATATCATCGTAGGGGGAGGCATTCTTTTAAGGGCGGCAAAGAACATAGCCCGGGGCCAGGTTTTTGACGAGAATTTCCTAATGAGTATCGCCACCCTGGGAGCCTTTGCCATTGGGGAATACC
>CAZTIJ010000398.1:0-1576 GCA_964613365.1 uncultured Clostridiaceae bacterium
TCCGTAATGAAGCGTCCGTACCCGAAGTCCAGCAGCCAGTCGTCGTCCCTGTATTCGAATCCGAATTGCACCTGCTGGGACCCCGCATAAATCATCGGAAAGGCATTGGCCCAGACGGGTAAAGCCATGGTGATGAATACTGCGGCCAGGATTTTTTTCATGAGAGGGGCTCCTTGGTAGGTTTTATGATTGTCCCTGATCCTGAACTTTTTACAAAGCCGTCGGATTGCGACCCTTTACGCGTGCGTCAAGAAATCGCCATCTGTAAAAATAGTTGATTCAGCCGGTATTTTCAAGAAATTTCCAGTGAAAAGTCTGTTGAAAAGTTCAGGGAAAAGCGGTGCTGAAACGGAATTCTCCTGCCGGCAAGCCAAAACCCCGGTTGACAAATTGCGGGCCGCACGTACAATGAATCCCATGAATGCCCGTTATGTCGGACAATCCGGAAAAGAGGCGGGATCCAATCGGTTTCCTCTGATCATCGTGGCCGCTGTATCCGGGGTACTGGCGATTCTTTTTTTTATCAGTGCCACCATGGATCTGCGCCGTATCGAATCCGTTCTTTACGGGATGCTGGAGCGTCAGGGGGCATCCCAGGCGGAGCGATTCGGCGAATATGCGCTTTACCATTACCGCCAACTGGTACCCGGCGAAAGGGACTTCCATGAATTCGACCCTGTAATGCTTCCGGAAGCGGGCACCCTGACAATACGGGATCAACTGGTTACGGATCTTGTGGATCTTGCCCGGGATATCGATCGGCTGGAAGCGAGCGGCCAATTTGACGATAAGGACCTGATCGGCCTGGCCCGGCAATGGAATGTTTCGGGCATTTGGTTTTTCGACGACCAGGGTTTGCCTTCAGGCACTTTCCGTCCGCTGCCCGAAAGAGCGGCTGAAGGCGCAAGGGATTTGGCAGCCGGTCGTTCGAGCGTCCTGGTTCGTCTTTTCGATGGTCCCTACATCCGAGTCGATGGCGGTTTCGCCGGCGTCGCGAGGCGGGACGAAAACGGGGCGGTGCTGGTATACCTCGACGGCGGGAACATGCGGTTCTGGGCGTGGAGAACCGCCTTGTCCATGGCCGTTCAGGATTTTCAATGGCATCGCGGCGTGATGTACGCGGGCATATACGACGAAGCCGGTAATATTGTGGCGGAAACCGGGGGCGCGCCCATCCGTTTTCCCGGCGGGGATCCCCGGATTTCGCGAACACCCGCCGAAGGACACCCCGGTGTCTGGGAATATGAATTTATCCGGCGCAACGACCGGATCGAAGTGATTGCTTCGCCGGATATTCCGGAAATCCCACCGACCCGTGCGGTACTGGGGCTGTCGGCCGCGGAGGCGGCGGCGATACTTGATGAGAGCCGCCGTCGTATCATTTTCTCCACGACCCTCATGCTCGGTGTCGGCCTGCTGACCATGGCTTTTTTATACGGGATGCAGAACCGCCACATCCAAAAGACCCGGATGATGAACGAGGAACTGAATCGTGCCCGGCGGCTTTCCTCCCTGGGGAAGCTGGGTGCGGGAATGGCCCATGAAATCAGGAACCCGTTGAATTCCATCAGCATGG
>CAZTIJ010000399.1:0-1570 GCA_964613365.1 uncultured Clostridiaceae bacterium
CGCATTCACCAACCCCACCTTCTCCTCTTCCTCATTAAACACGCTGTAGGCAATCGTCATAATGGGAGTATCCTCTTCGATGTAGGGGCTTTGAAAGGGTTCCGACAGCACATGATATTCGTCGTATACAAAAATCCGTTGAAACTGCTCTTGATGGGAGATATCGATCACGGCGTCATAGGTGGTCCATGCCCTGCCCTGGGCATCGGATATGGTCATGTTTCGGATCTTATCCGAGATCATTAAATGGGGTAGATACTGTTGAATGGCCTCCATGTCCATGGACTGTACCGTAGGGGAGTTGGCGGCAACCTCCACAATATCCGCAATCCCTTGCAACTCCTTGGAAAGTTCATCGGCTCTGGCCTCCGCCACTTGTTGCTGGTTGTGTTGTATTAACTGGGGCATATAGGCCAATTGTTGATAAATGGTATAACCGAGAACACCGAAAAGAATCAGGGCAAAAAACACCAAAACAACGATCATTTGGGCTTTAATGGTTTTGATTTTCCTCCCCTCCTTTCCAGAAATTCTTAAATCTATGTAAGGGGTACCGCAATCAGTCTTTGTAGAAAAAAATGGCAAAGCCTTCGTAAAATTGCAAATTATTCCCTATTCTACAGATTCGACATATTTTTTTTAATTCCTGCTTAGACTGAAGAATTTTTCAGGGTCTTTTCTACCCCATGGATTTTCCCGGCTCCGTGGAATTTCCTTAGCCCGCCGAAATGTTTTCTACCCTTTCCGATAAAAGTCTGGTATAATCATAATAGTTGCCATCGGAAAAAAACTGAAGTCCTATACCGGCGGATTTCATCATATAAAGGAGGTATTCACCCGTGGTCCTACGTAAATTTATTCGCTATTATAAACCCCATAAAAAGCTGTTTATTTTAAGCTTTAGCTGTTCCTTTTTTATGGCCATGCTGGATCTGATCTTTCCCTTTGTGGTCAGCCGAATGATCGACGACATTTTGCCCTCGAGAAACCTGAATCTGATTTTGATGGTGGCAGGAGGGATGCTTGTGGTCTACATCCTACGCTACATCCTGCAGTACACCGTGGATTACTGGGGACATGTACTGGGTACGAGAATGGAGCACGACATGCGCCGGGATCTGTTTAACCATGTAAACCGACTGTCCTTTAACTACTTTGACAACACCAAAACCGGACACGTGATGAGTCGACTGGTCAATGACCTCCAGGAGATTTCCGAACTGGCCCACCACGGCCCCGAGGATATTTTCATCGCCTCGGTAACCCTGTTGGGATCCTTCATTATCCTGCTGAACATCCACTGGCCCCTGGCCCTGATTACCTTTGCCATTGTGCCGATTATGCTGATTTTTGCGGTACTGAAAAACAAACGGATGCGACGGGCTTTCATGGAGATGCGGATCAAAATCGCCGATGTAAATGCCCAGGCCGAGGACAGCATCTCCGGCGTTCGGGTGGTAAAGTCCTTTGCCAATGAGCATTTTGAGGAAGAGAAATTTGCCCTGGGCAATAAAAACTTTAAGGATGCCCGGGAAGGGGCCTTTAAGGTGATGGCCGAGTTTTTCGCCGG
>CAZTIJ010000400.1:0-1549 GCA_964613365.1 uncultured Clostridiaceae bacterium
AGAGGAGGAAGAAGAATGTCTAAAGCAAAATTTGAAAGAAATAAACCCCATGTAAACATTGGGACCATCGGTCACGTAGACCACGGTAAAACCACCTTAACCGCAGCGATCACCATCACCATGCATAAGCGATTCGGAACAGGATCCGCGGTAGACTTTGACAAGATCGACAAGGCGCCGGAGGAAAAGGAAAGAGGAATTACGATTTCCACCGCCCACGTAGAGTATGAAACCGCCAACCGGCACTACGCCCACGTGGACTGCCCGGGACACGCCGACTACGTAAAGAACATGATCACCGGAGCGGCCCAAATGGACGGAGCGATCCTAGTGGTATCCGCCGCCGACGGTCCAATGCCTCAAACAAGAGAGCACATTCTACTATCCCGACAGGTAGGGGTACCCTACATCGTGGTATTCATGAACAAGTGTGACATGGTCGACGACGAAGAGCTACTAGAGCTTGTGGAAATGGAAATTCGAGACCTGCTAAGCGAGTACGATTTCCCCGGCGACGATATTCCAATCGTTCAAGGTTCTGCTCTAAAAGCCTTAGAAGATCCGGACAGCGAGTGGGGAGACAAAATCGTAGAACTTCTAGAGCAAGTAGACGAGTACATTCCCGCACCGGAAAGAGACTTAGACAAAGACTTCTCCATGCCCGTAGAGGACGTATTCTCCATTACCGGACGGGGAACCGTAGCCACCGGACGAGTAGAGCGTGGATCCGTAAAGGTACAGGACGAAGTTGAGCTTGTAGGACTTTCCGAAGAAAAGCGTAAGCTTGTGGTAACGGGAGTGGAAATGTTTAGAAAGCTTCTAGACTACGCAGAAGCAGGAGACAACGTAGGATTATTACTACGGGGAATCCAACGGGATGAAATTGAAAGAGGACAAGTACTGGCAAAGCCGGGAACCATTGATCCTCATACGAAGTTTAAAGGGGAAGTATACGTACTGAAAAAAGAAGAGGGTGGACGACATAAGCCTTTCTTTGACGGATACCGACCACAGTTCTTCTTCAGAACCACCGACGTTACCGGTTCCATCAGCCTAGGAGAAGGAACGGAAATGGTAATGCCCGGAGACAACGTAACCATGGAAATCGAGCTGATCAGCCCCATCGCCATGGAAGAAGGCCTGCGATTCGCCATCCGAGAAGGTGGACGAACGGTAGGAGCCGGCGTTGTAGCTCAAATCATCGAGTAGAATTTTAGCCTGAAAACACGCAGCAAAATAACTAGTTACACCAACAGAATTTAGAAGAGGGGGACCGCCCCTTCTTCTAAATTTCTTTTTTAAAAAAGGGCAAAAAACCCTTGAAATTCTAAGTGTGATGATATAAAATATACTAGTGTGCAAAATGGCGATGAAGCGAAAGGTTGCCTGAGTTTCTTGGGAAATTTTCGTGGAGCATGTCAGATCAACGAATCGGGCGACAGGGAATCGAAAATGCAAAATGGACAGGACACACCAGGAAGCGTTTATCGATAACCGGTCGTACGTAACAGAAAAAAACGTGCGATAAAGGAGGGAAATTGAATGGCAG
>CAZTIJ010000401.1:0-1546 GCA_964613365.1 uncultured Clostridiaceae bacterium
TAGAAGGTTTTGTTTTCCTGGCACTGCTGTATCTTCTGGTTTGGTTTGGCGGAACCACGATTTCCCTAATCAAAGCAGATTCCAAGAGAAGAAGGGTCTTAGGAGCCTCTATCCTACTAGTAATAGGAGGCATTGAAGTACTTGATAGGGCAATGCCCAGGGGAGTAGAATTTGAAACAGGTAATTTTCTGTACCGCTTCAGCGAATTCTCTCAGGCACCGGAAGTTTTAATAGGACTTGGTTTATTTACTTTAGTAGTTATTGCCTTATCCATTAAGGTTAGCCGAAAGCTTTATAATACGTAAGGGCGACGGCTCAAACAGGACGAAAACTTTACAGCCGTTGAAAAGGAGCGCTATCGATGAATATAGAAGGAATATTTATAGGCTCGACATTTATGATGCTTGTAGGAAGTTTTATTTTTATGATTATCGGTAATTTACCAAAAGGCCTTCGATTATTGGCGAAGGGTCTATTAATCCTTGGTGGTGTGATGATGGTGCTACCGGTCATTATAGATTATTACTTGCCGAACTTCGAGGTATTTAAATTTGCTCGGGTACTGAGTTATACAGCCCTTCATTTGGGTACGATCACCATAATATTTGGAAAAATCTTTGTGGCTTTCAAAGACGTAAAATATCGAAACTCCAAATGGGAACTTATGAATTATCAACCGTTGTTTATTTATATGCTGGCCTACGTAGCAACCCAACTATTTGGTTACGGTTTGAATATTGATCCCTTAAAGGAAGTGATCATTACGGAAAGTAGCACTCAAACCAGTCCCTTTGGGCTGCCTTTTATAGTATCCCTATTTGTAGCGGGAGGGTTTTACTTTAGCATGATAAAAAAGCAAGAAGTTTCCTAAGGGAGGAGGAGGTTTATGAGTTTGGGCGCATGGATTGCGATTTACCTGCCGGCTTTTATTCTGCTTTTTATAATTATTCCTCAGCAAAATCAAATGCAGGCCCTTGCAGCGAAACACAATATCAAGAGAAGGAGGAGAAGGATCATGAATCATGAAATGATAAAAAAGTATATTGGGAAGGAATGTAAAATCACCACGGGATCCTATGGAAGTACGGCTTCAGGAAAGATACTGGATGTTAGAGAAAACTGGATTGAACTGGAAACCAAAAAAGGGATTGAACTGATGAATGCGGAGTTTGTGCAAAATATTAAAGTAATGGAGTAGGTTTGAGAAAAAACTGAAGGATCAAGGGATCAATTTCACCTATGGCATCGCCGGGGCTGTTGTAAACGAAAGTTGGTATTTTGCCCGGATACATTTTGCGACGGTTCTATTCAATTCACTGGGAAACCTGCTGATGGGGTTGTTTTTCTTAGGACTAGCTTTATTTACGGTTACGCTGAGTTTTTTTTGAAGATGAAAAAGTGTTGTTTTCAAACTTAAAACAGGAGTGAAGATAATTTTGTATGTAATATTTGCTAGTGATAAAATGATATGGTAATGAATTGCTGGAAAGGAAGGGGAGATTCTATGGGTGGGGCGGAATGGTTCTTGTTGATCGTGTTCTTGATA
>CAZTIJ010000402.1:0-1545 GCA_964613365.1 uncultured Clostridiaceae bacterium
CTCGGGGAGGGTTCAGATTTTGCTGCAGGGCGGTATTTAGATTCAACGTTCCCACTTCCCCTTTTTTCATCGGGGTCAGCACCTGGATGTCCGAGGTGGGGGAGTACTTATAATGATTGGGCAAGCGGGACTTTACCACATCAAGCAGGGTGTGAAGCACATCTTCCCTGTCCCGTTTGGTGATAAAGAAAAAATCCTTGTCCTTCTTGTTCAGCAGGGGATACTGTCCCTGGTTGATCTTATGGGCATTGACCACGATCATGCTTTCCTTGGCCTGGCGGAAGATTTCATTGAGTTTTACCACCTTCACCACGCCGCTGTCGATGATGTCCCGAAGAACGTTTCCCGGTCCCACCGACGGGAGCTGGTCGATGTCTCCCACCAAGATCACCCGGGTCCCTTTTTGCACCGCCTTGAGAAAACTGTTCATCAACGTGATGTCAATCATCGAGGCCTCATCGATAATCAAAACGTCGGCCTCTAGGGGGTTGTCCTCATCCCGGTTAAACATCATACCTAAATTGTCCTCTTCACTATAGCCGATTTCCAGCAATCGGTGAATGGTCTTCGCCTCCATCCCCGAGGTTTCTGTCATCCGTTTCGACGCTCTTCCCGTGGGGGCCCCCAGGGTAACAGTCATCTCCAGCTTTTCAAAGAGTTTGATTAGGGTGTTTAACGTGGTGGTTTTTCCGGTACCGGGGCCTCCGGTGATGACCAGCATCCCGTTTCTAACCCCTTCCTTCACCGCCTCTTTTTGGTTGCTTGCCAGGCTTAAATCCTCTTCCTCTTCGATCTCGGCGATCTCCTCATCGAGGTTGATCGTCACTTCCTCGAGCTGGGCTTCCGACAGTTCAATGACCTTTTTCGCCACGCCGGTTTCGGCGTAGTAATAGGCCATGGCGTAGACGATCAGCTGATCCTCCAGCCGCTCTAACTGCAGTTTTCCGTTTAGAGCCAGGGCTTCAATGGCGGCTTCGATCCGCTCCTCCTTCGAACCCAGTAGCCCCTTGGTCTCCCGAACCAGGTGATCCTTCGGGACGTAGGTATGGCCCTCGGAGTGGATTCGATTTAACACGTAGTTGACCCCGGCATTCAGACGGTACTCCGAATCCCGGGCGATCCCCATGGAGCTTGCAATGCCGTCGGCCACCTTAAAGCCGATGCCGTAGATATCGTCGGCCAGGCGGTAGGGATTTTCCTGAATCAAGGGAATTGCCTGTTCCTTGTATTTTTTATAGATTTTCACCGCAAGATTGGGGGTGACGCCGTATTTTGACAGAAAGAGAATGATTTCCCTCAGCTGATTCTGGGCTTTGAAGGACTCGATGATCTGCCGGGCTTTTTTCTTTCCCACACCGGAGACCTCTTGCAGCCGTTCGGGCTCCGATTCAATCACCTTCAGGGCATCGGTGCCGAACTCGTCCACAATCCGCTCCGCCATCTTCCGACCGATGCCTTTGATCACCCCGGAGGCCAGATAGTGAAGGATGCTCTCCTCGGTGGTGGGGGCCGAGGGCCGGTACTCCTTGACCTCTAACTGCTCTC
>CAZTIJ010000403.1:0-1523 GCA_964613365.1 uncultured Clostridiaceae bacterium
TGAAGGGTTCCTGGGTGACGCTGATCTTTAATGCAATGGGGAAAAATGTGAAAGAAAACTAGTCTCACAAGAGGACGGTGGTTTGCAAATAAAGAAATTAGAGGAGGAGGACAAAAGCCCTCTCCCGCTTTCTTTCCCTATTTATTCCTTTCCTGCATGAGATAATGAGTATTAGTGGTTTTACCAACTCTTTTAAGAATATTTTTATCAACCAGGCCTTTCAGAACCTCTCTTGCACGTCTTTCACTTATTTCAAGAATAGCTTGTGCCTTCTTCGTAGTTAGATGATTTTCATTTTCCTTAAGATAGGAAAGAATCTGCTCTTCTTGATGGGATAATGTGGGAAGATCATCCATCAAGTTCTTGCTATTCATTACTTCTCTATACAAGTTCACATCAACGTAGTCTCCTTTTTCCAGAATTTCAGGTTCTTTTAAACCTCTGGCTATACAACTGGACTTTATTCTACGGATACCGCTACCCCATTGTTCAATATAATTTAGATCCTTAAAAACTCTGGCGATCACTTTATTGCGAATCTCAGATCTTCCCTCTAGCAGGTCTTCCTGAGTAATGGTACTGGGAAAAGCACCGGGGGATACAATATTTACCGTGTCATCATAGATGCCAACCTTAATATCTCTGCCATGGTTAGAGTAGTCCCGGTGCACAACAGCATTAACCAAACTCTCTCTAATCGCTTCTAAAGGCAGTTCATATTGATCTTCTCTTTGGAGACCACTTATTTTAGCACGTAACTGAATGTGATTCTTGATAAAGTTTTCTGTACTTTCCAGTTGGGTGAATAAATCACCACGGTATTCCTTACTATCTAAAAACACATCCATTGTAATGCCTTTGAAGCGGCTGCATTTAATATTAACATGTTCAAATTTACCGAGTAAAATCAAAAGGGCATTGGTTGGATGCAAGGTACCATTTTCTACATGTATTAGTTTCAGATTTTTCATAGCCGATTGATCTAATGATTTTTGTGCTTTAGCGAAGCGGTCGATAAGAGGTGTAAGATTTAAGGAATTAAAATCAACTTCCCTGTTTATTTCTTGGTCATAGCTTAAGTTCATGCGCTGTCTTTCGAGTTCGATAATATTTTCATAGCTCGCCTTCCGATTTGTAGCTCCGATCCGAATATATACGCCCTTGTTCTTTCCTTGCTTTTTTAAATAATAAGGAAGAAGATTGCCTCTATAAACTTCAACTACTAATAGTACCTTTCCATCCATAGTGGATGTGTAAATATCCGGAAGAACATTGGGGTAACAATGATCATAAATGATTGATGCAATTCTATCTTGTAAATCAAGAATATCTACTTCCGGGTTAATCCCGGTTACATTTCCTTGATCATCGACTCCGATAATAAGTTTACCACCCGCAGTGTTGGAAAATGAAATGACGGTCTTTGCAATAGATTGATTGCTTGGAAGGGCTTCTTTAAACTCGACGGTTTTTCCTTCTCCACTTACTATAGTATTTGATAGGTTCATTTTGGCCTCCTTATA
>CAZTIJ010000404.1:0-1522 GCA_964613365.1 uncultured Clostridiaceae bacterium
TGTTTGTGCAAAAAAGATATCCTTTGAAGTGAAGGATGGGGTAATTACAAAGATTGAATTTGACGGGGGGTGCCCCGGAAATCTTTTAGTGATTCAGGCCATGGCGGTTGGTAAAGGGCTGGAAGAGATCATTGATAAACTAAGGGGCATTCGATGCGGAGGAAAAAGCACCTCCTGTCCCGATCAGTTAGCGGCGGCTTTAGAAAATTATATGGGTTCCGATGCTCAATCGGCTTAAAAGAAAGGCTACGTAGTCACAACTGTAAACTAATGAAAATCGCGGGAAGATCCGGTATATGGATCCGGTTCTTCCGCGGTTTTTTTATAACACTTTTACTTTTGAGACGATAAGGATTCTATTATGGCCCGGTTAAACAGCGGCAGATCACCGGGTTCCCGAGAAGTTATAAGGTTACCGTCCACGAATACGGCTTCATTTACGTATTTTCCTCCGGCTTCAAGGATGTCATCTTCTACAAAATCTATAGCCGTGAGGGTTCTTCCCTCCAGCACATCTGCACCGGCTAATAGGTAAGGGCCACGGCAGATTGTTGCCATCGGCTTTTCCGTTTTCATAAAGTCCCGGACAAAGGCTAGGGCCTGTTCATTTAAATTCAGTACTCTGGGACTGTTGCCTCCGGGAATGACCAAAAGGTCGTATTCGGTAACCTCCACATCTTGGATCCGCGTTTCGATATGCAATGTGGTGTTGGTATTATAAGCGGCTACTTCTCCGGTTTCTGGGCCCACAAGGACACATTCCACCCCGTGACGTTCCAGGTAGCCTAAAGGATTGGTCGTTTCAGCATCATGGAATCCGTTGGCAACCAAGAATATGGCTTTCATACCGGTTAAATCAGGGTTATCCAAGGCTTTTTCATTTTCTTCTTCATCGGATTTTTCTACCGAATCCTCCAGGAACTCTTCTTTTTCTTCGTCGCCCTCTTCCTCTTCGACCGCTTTTTTAGATGCATTTTCCTCTCTTTCGGCTGCGGACTCCTCCACCTCGTTGTTACAGCCGGAAATGAACAATGCTACACAGAGTATTATGACGGATAACCAGGCAAGTTTTTTCATTTTTAACCTCCTTTACGTTTTATAAAAAAAGAACTTGGATAAAGAGAAACAGATGTTGGAGTTCTGAGACAAACCGACAGAGAAAAAATCTGTACTTTGATATAATTATATATGGAGATCTGGTTAAAGAAAACCGTCGGAGGAACCGATTGAAGTCCTTCGGAAGATGGAAAGGGGGATCAGACTCCGGACGGAGGCAAGTTTTCAGAGGTATGTTATTACCTATGAACAGACACTGTTTGGAAGGGGATTGAAGTGCCATAAAGAAGGAGAGAGGAATCTGGAGTAAAATAGAATTTCGGTTGATATTCCCGGTTGTGAATGCTTACAAAAAAAACCAAAAATTATTTTTGGAATACAATAAATATTAAGAAATCCTATATTTTCAAGTATTTTAATGATTTGCTTGAAAGTTTCCCGGGAACGTGTTAATATTTTTACTTGT
>CAZTIJ010000405.1:0-1514 GCA_964613365.1 uncultured Clostridiaceae bacterium
TGGGAGAAATACCTGAAAGGAATGCTTTTGAGAAGAGAAAAGCTATGGGGGAGCAGACTCTTAAGGGAAAGGTTGTTGACGACTTTTTACTAGATGACAGCGCCTTAGTTTATAAAAGGGAAGATGGGATCTATATTATCACCGGCTGTTCCCATAGCGGAATATGTAATATTATTGAATATGCCAAAGAAGTTACAAAGAAAGAAAGGGTATTAGGGATCATCGGAGGGTTTCACTTATTTGAAGTTTCAGAACAGGTTCATCAAACAATAGATTATTTAAGCCGGAATAATGTGCAGGATTTATATCCCTGTCACTGTACCTCCTTTGAGGTTAAGGCGGAAATACACAAAGTGCTTCCCATAAAAGAAGTGGGAGTGGGTTTGCAGCTACATTGGTAAAATCAATTATACAATGACAAAGGATAAAGTCAAGGGACGGATCTAGAGCGGGATCAAAAGACGGATGTAGTTAAGGAGGGTTTCGGATGGGTGCCAAAAGTCTTACCGATCGAATCAAATCCGTGGCATTGGAGAAGGACATTACCTATTTTGGCGTGGGGGACATATCGAAAATAAGCAATGCACTGCTTGACCGTTGGGGGAAGGATATAAAACATTTTTCCTATGGAATTTCCTTGGGAATTCCCTTAAATCACTATATCGTGGATCAATTACCCCGGAGATCGGAACCATCGGTGGTTATCAACTATAAGCATCATGCTTATGACGTGGTGAACCTGCGACTGGACTTAGTCGCCTCCACTGTAAGCGAATTTATTCAAGAACAGGGCTATGCCGCGCTTCCCATTCCCGCATCAAAACAAGTGGATAAAGATCGAATGTATGGTGCAGTTTCACATAAAATGTCAGCGGGGATGGCAGGACTGGGATGGATCGGGAGAAACTGTTTGCTGATCACCCCGAAGGATGGACCGCGGGTACGGTGGACAACTATTTTGACCGACGCTCCTCTAATATCGGGGAAAGGACTTGCGAAGAATCAATGTGGAGATTGCAAGGACTGTGTAGAGATCTGTCCGGCAAAGGCCATTACAGGGGCTCCTTTTATTATTGGGGAGTCTCAGGAGGTAAGATTTGATGGAGAAAAGTGTGAAGCTTATTTAAAAAAAATGGAATTCGAGGGAAAGCTAAAGGTTTGCGGAATGTGTTTATATGTATGTCCTTATGGAAAAAACAGGCGCTCGAGCACTGAATAGACATATAAGATGTCGGAGTAGATCCTTCTGTTTATAAAGGGGAGAGGGAAATGTTAAAAATAGATTTTTATTTTTGGGGAGATCAATGCCCTCATAACTCTTTGATTAGAAACCGATTACAGGATTTGTTAGACCCAAAGCGGTACCGGTTAAATTTTATTGATATATCAAATGACTTAGAAAGGGCAAAAAAACTGAAAATCTTTTCTCCCAATCTGATCATATTCAATGGTGATTATCGGTGGAATGGTCCCATAAATATGGATACAATCAAATTATTGGAAGAGGGAAAAAA
>CAZTIJ010000406.1:0-1508 GCA_964613365.1 uncultured Clostridiaceae bacterium
CTTCGGCCTGGCCTTTACCGCCGCGGGGTTTCCCACGGCCATATCGAAACTGGTGTCGGAAAAGCGGGCCCAGGGCGACTTTCGGGGTGCCCATAAGGTCTTTAAGGTGTCCTTTCGCCTGCTCTTCGGTCTAGGGGCGGCAGGGATGCTGATCATCGCCGTGTTTGCCGGATTTCTGGCCAACACCTTCTTTAGCAATCCCAATGCCTATTTCGCCGTTTTGGCCATGTCTCCGGCGATCTTCTTCGTGTCGATCCTGGCCGCCTTTCGGGGCTACTTCCAGGGGATGAAGGACATGAAGCCCACGGCCCTGTCCCAAATCGTGGAGCAGGCCGCCCGGGTAACCCTGGGGCTGTCCTTGGCGGTGCTGATCATCTATGTGATCGCCGCCGACGTGAAATACGCCGCTGCCGCCGCCTCCTTCGGCGCCGGTGCCGGAGCCATTGCGGGAACCTTGGCCATGGCCAGGATCTACCTGAAACAAAAGCCGAAGATCGTCCGGGGATTCTCGGAAGGGGTGCGGGTCCCCGGGGATTCCGTGGGAAGGATCATTCGAAAACTGTTGAAGGTGGCCCTGCCCATTGCCATCGGTGCCTCGGTGGTGCCCATGATCAATATGTTCGATACCTTTTTGGTGGTCCGCCGTCTCCAGGACATCGGGTTTACCTATCTTGAGGCCAACAGCCTCTACGGTCAGCTCCAGGGGATGGCCAACACCCTGATCAATCTACCCCAGGTGCTCACCGTGGCCATGGCCGTCAGTCTGGTACCGGTGATCTCCGAGTCCTTTACCAATGAGGATTACGACGGCGTGAAATCCGACACCCAGTCCGCCATTCGGGTGGGATTTTTAATGGGCCTTCCCGCCAGCATCGGTCTGTTGGTGCTGGCCGGGCCGATCATGTCCCTGCTGTACCCCAATGAGCCCGCCACCGCAGGCCAGGTGCTCTTTGCCCTGGCCCCGGCGGTGATCTTTTTAACCCAGGTCCAGGTCCTGACGGGCATTCTCCAGGGTCTCGGAAAAGCCCATATTCCCGTGAGAAATTTGTTGATCGGGGCCTTTTTCAAGCTGATCATCACCTATATTTTGACGGGGATTCCCGCCATCAACGTTCGGGGGGCCGCCATCGGTACGGTGATGGCCTATATGATCGCCTTTAGCCTGAACCTCTATGCGGTAAAGCGGGAAACCCGGGCGGTGATCAGCTTTCGAAAGATCGCCATGCGCCCGATTCTTGCGGCGGCCGCCATGGGGGCCGTGGTACTTACCGTCCATCGCCTGCTGTTGGGGATCCTGGGAAATTCCCTGGCCACGGTGATTGCCATTCCCATAGGGGGCGGCGTGTACCTGTTTATGCTCATGATCACCCGGGCCGTTGGAAAAGCAGACTTTGACCTGCTTCCCAAGGGAGACCGACTCTTTAAAATCTTCAACCGATTCGGGCTGATGAAGGGAAAAAGATAGGGAAATATTGAAAATAGGAGGTTTTTTTATGGGGAAAGTTGAC
>CAZTIJ010000407.1:0-1508 GCA_964613365.1 uncultured Clostridiaceae bacterium
GTCTCCAGGCTTCCCAGGGGCGGCCCTTATTTGTCGTTTTTGTTGTTTTTTCTTCATCCTTCCAAATTTTCAGTACCTTTTGTATCGGTTTTGTACTTTCATCGGTGTTGGAATCTGCTTTTGAAACTATACCGGTACTTTTTTTAAGTTTTAACGTTTCCGGCAGAGCTTTCCAGACAACAAGAGCTGTGATCAAAGCAAAACCTGCGGCGATCATAAAGGGGGTTCGAAGAGAATTTACCGCCAACAGTCCCCCCAGGCCGGGACCGATAATGACCCCCAGCCCCGCTGCGGCACCCACCCGGCCCATGGCAGCGCTTCTTTGGTCCTTTCGGTACACATCACTGATCATGGCCATGGCCGAGGGATAAATGCCACAGGAGAAAATCCCTCCGATCCCCTGGGCCAGGTAAAGCATCCAAAGGCTTCGAGCAAAGCCCATCAGAATCATACCCAGGGAAAGACCCAAAAGCCCCAGTAGTATAAAGGGTTTTCGTCCATAATCATCGGTCAGTCCACCCCAGATCGGAGCAAAAATCAACTGCATCAGACCATAGGTGGCAATCAGCAATCCCAGATGAGATCCCCTGCCCCCCATTTCATCAATATAGAAGGGAAGCAGGGGCATGGCAATACCATACCCCACCATTGTCAAGAGAATGCCACCATAGAGGATCCAAAGCTTCATGGTTTTTTTCGATTTCATCCCGCTCACCCCGTTAACCCTCCAGGATTTCCACAGATCCGGTACTGCCGTCAATTCGAATCCGTTGCCGATCCTTTAACATCGTGGTGGCCTCCGCTACTCCCGCCACCGCCGGCAGCCCGTATTCTCTGGCCACCACGGATCCGTGGGAGATGGTGCCTCCGGTCTCCATTACCAACGCCCCGATTTTTAAAAATAAGGGAGTCCATGCGGGATTGGTTCCCGTGGTCACCAGGATATCCCCCACCTCCAATCGGTCTGCCTGTTCCGGATGATGAAGGATTCGTATCCGCCCCTCATAGGTCCCGGCGGACACAGGAATTCCCGTAAGCTGTCCTTTCTTCTCTCCGGTGTTTGGCGAATAGATGGCTTCCCCGGTACTGGTCATGATCCTCGGTGCTCGAAGTACCATGTTCTTTTTATATGACTCCCGGCCCGCCGCTGCCTTCTTGGATAAATCCTTACCGGTTAACAAGTCGCTGAACTCCAGGAAAAAGATGTCGTCGATTTCCCTAAGCTGTCCTTTTTTCACCAGTTCTTTGCCGATGATTTTCAGCTCTTTTCGAACCATGCTTAGGACGTGGCGAACATAAAACTTCGAGAGCTCTCGAATTCCAAACATTTCCCGGTAATCCCGAAGGAGTTTTTCGATCTTTCTTCCTTTGCCTTTGCCGCCCGCAGCCTCTACCCGTTCCTTTAATCGGATAATGGCTTTTTCCGCCTCTTCCTTGGCCTTCTCAAAGTTTCTAAGACCGGTTTCATAATTTTCATTGTCAATGTAGCTGTTGATTAGAGCCAAAAC